>JAAVZQ010000033.1 GCA_022791735.1 Clostridia bacterium | reverse complement strand
TTTGTACTTACTTGTACTAGGCTAACTGTTTTTTCAAGCTTCATATCAAATTTTGGACTATCTACTAATCCTAAGTCTACATTATATGTATTTGCATCTATGATTATTGCATTTGTAGCCGCTACCTTCTTTGTCTCGCCTTTTATATCTACATTCATATTTACTGCATCTGAGTTAAAGCTTGTATCTACTCCACTTACTTGGCATTGTGTTATATCGTATTTTTTAGTATCATATTCAAAAACTACAATGTATCTACCTTTTTCAACATCTGAGAAAGTATATGCTCCATTTGAATTTGTGCTTGTTTCTTTAACAATTGCATTTGTACTTGCATTTAATAAGTATACTTTTATTCCTGAAAGTAAGCTTTCTCCTTCACTTCTCTTGCCGTCTTTATCACTGTCTAGCCATGCTGTTCCTGAAAGTATATATGTTTTCTTTTCATCATTTCCACCGTTTGGATCATTTGTAGGTGCAGGTCCCTTTTTTCCTGTTATTGTAAGTGGAGAAGATTCTGATGTTTTTTCTACATTATTAGTTGAAACTTTTACCTTATTTACTATTTTTGTATCATTTTGTACGCCAAGTGCTTCTCCAACTATATTTAATGTGAATGTTTCTCCTGCCTTTAATGTTGGTCTTAGATTTACTCTATTCTCTGCTATACTACTTACTATAGTTTCTTTTCCATTTTGTGTATAGTAATATTTTTTAAACTTTAATTCTTTTGGTAGTTCATCTTCTATTACAGTAAACAATGTTGCTGGTGATACATTTTGAATAGTTATTGTATATGTTACTTCTTCTCCTTCTGATATATATTCACTTGATTTATCTATTCTTTGTGTTAAAGTAAATCCTTGTTTTTGAATTTTATTTGTAAATTCATTACTTGAATATGTTTCATTATTATATTTTGCATTAGCCTTTACTGTGACATTTCTTTCATATCCTTCTGTAAGATCTTTTACTTTTCCTTCCCATGTAAGTGTAGGATTTCTAAATTCTCTAATGTTCCATGTTATTACTCCATTTTCATATTTCCATGTAATTCCATCTGCTGTATATTCTTCGCTTTCTTCTACTCTAACAAATTCTAATTCATCTGGTACTTTACATGTAATTTCTACGTTTTCTAGTTTATCTAAACTTGTAAGATTATAGCACTGTATCGAATATGGCACAACAAGTCCTATATCGAAGTTACCCATAACATGTGTGCTAATATCTAAATCTATTTTATTATTATTTTTTGTTATATTACTTATAAATTCTGTTGTAAAAATATCTGGATATTCTCCTACTTTTGTTTCTGTTTTTACTTTTACAGTATTTATAACAAAAGATCCATCTCCAACTGTTATTGGATTTTCATAACTTGCCATTTTTAATGAAAATTCTACTTCGTTTGTTTTTCCTGGTAGTATTTCTGACATATTTATTGTAAATTCTTTTATTATTCCATCCACACTATTTCCTTCATCTATATAGTATGCATTTTCTGGTATCATAACTTTAAGCTTTACATCTCTTGCTGACACTGCATTTGATTTGTTCTTTATAGCTACTTTGTATTTTACTATATCTCTTTCTTGTACATTATTACCATTTGTTAGTTTTCCACTTTTTGCACCTTCTGCTGTCATTGTTACCTCTAAGTTTGGTCCTTCCCCTGTTGTAAGTCCTGTGCTTCCTGATTCTGAGCTTTCTTCATAAGCCATTATCTCATCATTTGCTGCAAGCATTTTTCTTACTCCTGCACTTATTCCTGTTATTGTATCTGCTGCTATCATTACTGGCGCTAGGTTTTCACTTGCTGCTACTTCTTTATTTTGTCTTGTATAATATACTGTGAATATTCCATATGTTTCTTCATTGTGTTCTAGTCCTGCTGGTATTTCTACATTATAAGTAAATCCTATTGTATCACCTGTTTTTAGTGTTACATTATTTAGGACTATCATATATGATTTTACTTCATTTAATGTGTTTATATCGTTTGTCCAACCATTTAAGATATCATTCAAATCTTTTGTAGCATTTCCATTACTACTATAATATACTGTGATATTTTCATTTTGTACTCCTGTCACTGCTTGTATACTACTTACCATTTTTGCTGTAAATGTGCTTCCTAAATCTGCTCCTGTTTTGATTGATTTGTTTCCTTCAAATGGTGTTCTACCAAGTATTTTAATGTTTCCACAATCATATTCATAGTTGTTTATTACAAGCATGTTTACATTCGCTGTTTTTGCTGCTGCTTTTGTTTCTATTGCTCCTGTTTCTTTTTTACCATTTATTGAAGATACCTTTTCTCCATTTTCATTATAGTTAGATATTTGATTTACTGTTACCATTCCTGTTGGTGCTACAAATTTCATATTTGTTTCAAATGAAGATGCATCTTTTACATTTTCATTTACTATATTAAGGTAGACTTTTTCTTCTCTTGTTGGTGTAAGCTCGTCCACTGTAATGTCTGCATTCATTATTATTGTTGCACCTTCTGCTATTGCATTTTCATTATATCCTTTTTGTTCTCCTTTAAGTTCAAGTGAAATTACAATATTTCCATTTTCATTTCTGTACATTTTTGTTTCTGCAAATTTTAATTCATTATCATATAGAAGTTTAACATTTTCTACATCAATAGTTTTTATGTATTTTGGTAATACAATCTCTAATTTAGGATTTTTGTAAAGTGCCGAACTACTATTGTTTGTTTTTAATGTTGCTCTTATCTCTACACCTTCATTTTTAACTACTGTAGAAATATTTGGTTTGCTTATAACCAAATTTGCTTCTATTTTTGGGTTTTCAAGTACTATTTCTTTTGAACTAATTCCATTAATTATTACTTTGTTATCTTTATATATATTAGTAGCTAAATCCACTCTGTATCCTACGAATTTCTCTATTTGTCCTTTTGAATATTCTAATGCTTTTATTTCTCTTGCATTTTCTATTTCCAAAATTCCTTCTGTTTTTGGTTTACTTGTTTCAAATGATATATTTGATACTTCGTTTTCAAATACAATTTCTAATTTGTCTTTATTTAATGTATCTATTACTTCTCCATTATTGTTTAGAATGTTTATATATCCATCTTCTCCTAGTAGTTCTTCTAGGTTTTCTTTTGATATTTTTACTGATTTATATAATGCATTTGATGGGAATGTATTTCCATATTCATCAATATATTTTGTTTCATCTTGGAATACTATTTTGTCCATTAATTCGCTATATCCTATGTCTAGGCTTAGCTTGTCTGTGAATGATGTGTTCTTGCTATTTAGCATATATCCTTTATATAGCTTTTCTTCTGAAAGTTCTATATTAGGTGTTACTATATCTCCTACTTGTTCTGTGAGTTCTTTTTTATCATTTATGTTTGCCTCTACTGTTTTTTCTGTTTTTCCATAGTATGTAATTTCTGCTTTTGCATTTAGCTCAATTTCTGCTTTTTCTACTATTGCATTTTCATCATATATACATGTAAGGATTATTTCATCTTCTACATTTTTCATCCATGAAAGATTATCATTTTCATTCTCTAATAATAAAACTATTTTGCCATCTTCTAATTTGTATTCTTCTTCATTAAATACTTTTGTCATACTCTTGCCATTTGTAGCCATTTGTGATTTTGCAAGTAGTGTAATTGTTTTTGGCTTAATATTATTTATAACTGGAGTTTCTATTTCTAATCTTGTAGATTTTACTGGTAGTTTGTTATCTACTAATTTTGATTTGATAATAGTTTGAAGTATCACACCTTTACTTCCACCTACATTATATGTAATGTATTTTGAAACTTCTTCAGATAACATACTCTCTGCTGTGCCATCTAAACTTGTTTCTATTTCTATTGTTTTGTTTACTGCGATTTCTTTTCCTGTTTTGCTTACATATGTTCCTTCTAATTCTACACTTGCTGTTTTTGCTAAGTCTTTGACATTAAAACTAGAACCAGCATTTATTTTAATTGGAATTTCAAGTATGGCTGCTTCTCCTTTTCCTATTTGATTTAATACTATCTTGTTTTCATCAGATGAAATATCTTGTATAAGAGTTAGTTCTTCCTCTTTATCTTGTACTTTAAAGTTTGCATCTGATATTTTTATATTTGCATTTGCAAGATATCCTTCTCCTACTTTTAGTTCAAGATATAGCATCTCACTTTCATTTGCTACATCCATTGTTTTACTATGCATTATTCTTCCATTTTCTTTGAAGTATGCATCAAATTCTATTTCTGCTTTATCTACATTTGTACTTTGTTCTTCTAGTTTTGCTGTTGATGCATAGGTTGTACTTGTGTAAATTCCAAGCATTGCTACGTTAGCAAAAGATAGTGTGAATGCTAAAAACGCAGCCATCATTTTAGTCATAATTTTTCTGTTCATAGAAACTTCCTCCTAATTTTCACATATAACTATATTATACACGGTTTTTCTTCATTTTTCAATGGTTTTTGCAAATTTTTTATGTTAATTTTTGCTATTTCTCGTTTTATGCATTTTTTCGCAATAATATAGTTTTTTACTATCTTATTTTACAATATTTGAGCAAATTTGCAATAGGGTATTTTTTGGCTTTTTCTTGGCTTTATTTTTGCTTTACGGAACTACATTCTGCTAATTTAGTATGTTTTATTAAATTTTTATAGCTTTTTCGTTTCATTTTAGTTACATTCCAAGGCTTTTCCTAGGGATATCTAGGTTTTATTAAGATAAAAGTAAAAGTATGAGCGAAATAAATAGAAAATTATCTCTTACTCCTTCATTATATAAAAAGAAAATTAAAGCGATAATTAATATATCATCAAAACATAATTTGATACCAAATATTTCGAGAAAAAAATCATCTTCTATAAGTGCTTGAGCACTAATTCTAAATGTATCTTGACTTTGACCTATATTACATGTTTGTTTTTGATTTTGTTTTGATTTTGAAATTAATTCTGTATTATATGATTGATTTTGACGTCCTCTTTTTTCTTGTTCTGCTCGTCTCTCATTTTCTTGCGCTCTTAGGTTTGCTCTATTTCGTGCATTATACTGATTTATATATCTACTTTGGTCATAATAGTAATATGGCCTTCTAAAAAAAGGAAAAGGCTCCATTATTTCTTTGCTTCACCTCCCATTCCATTAAACATTTCCATAACTTTGCTCATCCCAAATAATTGTATGTACTGGTCTACTTTTTCTTTTCGACTTTCTTTAAGATATGGTTTTAGTGATAAAAGCAAATTAGCTCTTGGATCATCTTTGTTGCTTTGCATTTTGTCCATAATCGTTTTCATTTTCATTATTGTTTCTATATCTATATTTGGCATATCTTGCCTAGTATTACTATTGTCTTCTCTTTTATTTTGATTTGTACTATTTGCTCCATTTTGTGTATTATTATCTCTATTACTACTTTCATTTGTTCCACTCTGATTGCCATTATTACCACTTGAAAGAGAAGATAAAATATTTTTCATTTCATCTGGTATATTACCTTCATTCACCATATTACTAAACTTACTAAAAAGTTCAGACATGTCTTCATTATTCATATCTTATCATCTCCTACTAATTATATGTTTGTACTTACTAATTGTTTTCTTCATTTGCCTCAGATTTAAATAAATAGTATTTGTACTATTACTTTTTTAACTTATCTATCTCATTTAATATTTTTTCTTTATCTTTTGAATTTAACATCTGTGAAACTTGTGCCATACCTTTCTCTATGTCTTTTTTATCCATCTTAGAAAGCATATTCATTAGCATATTCATATCAAAATTATTATTATTCATATAAAACCTCCTAATAGGTAAGATTTAGATAATTCTTACCATTTTCTTTTGTATCATTATATGCAAGGATGCACAGAATTGTTACAAAAAGAAAAAAGCAATCTTAGATATAATTATTAATCCAAGATTACTTTTATAATATCTTTTATTAATTTATATTTTTAATGGTATTGTGCTACATTTTTTCCATGATTTGCACAATAATAATGCGGTCCATTTGCACCTTCATGTCCACAGTTGTTGTTCTCTATTGTATATCCATTTCCTGAACATGCCATATGCATTACTTTTCCTGTACCATTACATGTATTGCAATCATTACTTCCATTTGTACATTCACCACAAGTTACTGTTTTGCTAGCTTTCCCTGTGCCTTTACAAGTTGTACACTGTACTTTGTTATTGGCGTTATCATGTTCTCTTTGAGCTAGAGCATTTTTGCAATCAGAACTACTACAAGTCTTATTCATTAAATTCTCCGCTGCCCAACCACACTCTTTACACTCAGCTACAATAAAATCACTCGTAGACCACGATGCAGCTGTTCCACAGATGGTGCACTTCACCCCACCTACTACAACTCTACCCGTAATCACTTGGCCCAAAGATATATTTCCATTACATGCCTTCTCTTTGTTTCCGGTTACAGTCTGGACAAGTATCAAGTACTTCTATTTTTCCATCTCCGCCGCAATTATTACAACTTATCTTTCCATTATTACAACCTGCCACTGTACATGTAACTTTTCCCGTCTGTGAACATTCTATACATGGTATTTGTGTACCTATTGTTCCCTCACAACGTTCTCCTCTGCAATATGTTCTTGCTACTCCTTCTAATGATGTTGCTTCTGTCTCTCCATTACTTACAACTACTCTATATCTATATGTAGTGTTATTTTCTAATCCTGTTTTAGTTAATGTTACTGGCACACCCTGCTTTGCCTTTGTTGTTATCACTTCTCTAGAAGCTGTCTCTAATTGTAAAGTGTAAGTTAGTTCTGCATTTTCATTTTCATCTTTTGCTACTGCTGTCACAGTTATACTATCATTTGTACCTTCTGATGCTTTTCCCACTAGCGCTTTTGTAAATTTCAATTTTCCATTCTCACTTGTTCCATAATCTTTCTCTGTTGTTATATTTCCTCCTATGTTGTAACTTTCTAGTCTCTTAACTATGTCTTGCAAATTTCCATCTAATTCATCAAATGTGACTTTCTCCTGTTCTTGTGCTTCTGCATAATTTACAGCTCCATTTACCGCTGTTTCTATAATGCCTGTGTTAAATGCTGCATTTATTGTTACTGCAGCAAGTATAACCAATATTATTATGGTTATAATAAGTGCTAATAGCGTTATGCCGCTCCTCTTTCCTTTGTTTAAATTCTCCCATTTTCATTTCTCCTTCGCTTGTGTTGTACAATTATTTAGTTGTATCCTGCTTTTAGTATACAACATTTTTGTTGTATTGTCAATACAATTTATTAGTTGTATTGTAAAATTTTCTTAAGGAGTGATTATATATGCAAAAAACTAGGTTAAAAGACCTTAGGGAAGATAAAGATTTATTACAAAAAGATATAGCAAAATTTTTGAATATGAAACAACAACAATATTCTAGATATGAAACTGATGAAAACGAAATAACGGTTTCTTTACTTAAACGCCTTGCAGAATTCTATAACACAAGTACTGATTATATATTGAGATTGACTGATGAAAAAAAACCTTATCCTGAAAAAAAAAATTAACAATATCTTAAACAATATCTTTAAATTTTATATACAAAAATTCCAGCGATTTGTCGCTGGAATTTTTGCTTTAAAGTTATCATTTCTCTCTGTTAAACTATTATAACTACTCTAAAATTATCTCTGCATTTTTTACATAAGCCACTGTCTTAATATCCTCATCTATATCATCTTTATATAATTCTTCTTGCTTTTTTGCCTTTTCCTTTTTATCTTTTTTATTCTCTTCTTCCTCCTCATCATCTTCTATTGCAGGAAGTTCTTTTTCCTTTACAATATCTGCAATTCTTATTTGAGTAGCATCTATCTCATTTGCATAAATTTTAGCTTTTCTATTGCCCTTTGCTCCTGCATGTACTAGTCCTCTAATAGTACCAAGTACTACAATGTTTTCTTCTGCAATAACCTCTGCTCCTGCATTGACATCTCCAATTATTACAACAGTCCCTTGAAATTCAACTTTCTTACCAGACCTTAACGAACCCTCTACTACTTTTGTAACTGTTTCTTCTATATCTCTTTCAAAACCATGTGTAATTATATGAAGCCCAAGCTCTGGTTTTATCTCTTCTCCCATTTCATCTATTTCCATACTATGTTTTCCAATTCCCATTTTCTTCTTCCTTTCTATATTGGCTTATTTTACTACGTTTTCTCTCAAAAGTCAAATTTTTCACTAAACAACTAAAATACTATACAAGCATAGTTATTATAATTCACAGCTAATCAAATTTAAAGTCCACACAGGGTAGTTATATATAATTTTTGAATAACACTGCGTAAGCGTTCAAACGAGCAACCGCGAGTGCGAAATGGAGTAACCGGCATTATAAGCTACGTAGTAGCGTACATTTGGAGGTTACGACACCAAGGTGTTAGAAAAAATTATATATAACTACTCTGTGCTGGACAGACGAAACTTTAATGTTGTGAATTATAATCTTTTCATTCATTTGACTGTTCCACATTTGGTATAGCAGTTATATCCTCCTCAACTCCTACCTTATTCATACCAAAATACTCAGCAATCACATCTCTTGCAGGATAACATGCAATCGAACCTGTACCACCATTTTCAACAATACATGCTACCGCAATTTCCGGATTATCATATGGTGCAAATCCTACAAACCATGCGTTAGTCATTTCTGTTCCTCTTTTAGTGTCTTTTACCTGTGCAGAACCTGTTTTTCCACCTATTTTTATATTAAAATTTCTAAATACTCCATAAGCTGTTCCTCCACTTTCAGATGTAACTCCTTTCATTCCTTCTAAAATGGCAGTTAAGTTTTCGTCTGAAATATTTATATCTTCGTTTGTATTTCCGCTAAATCCTATTCTTTTATTAACTGTGTCTTCCCACTCTGATCTTTCTATTTCTGAACCATCAGACTTAATTATTGCTTTTACAATTGTAGGATCTACTTGTTTCCCTTTATTTGCCAATATACTTATATATTTCGCCATTTGAATTGGTGTAAAGTTATTATAACTTTGACCTATTGAAGCAGACAAAGTATAACCTATTGTCCAAACATCACCTTCTTTTTCTGCAAGTTCACGTTTAGCTATCTTTCCTTCTTTTTCTCCTACAAGTTCTATTCCAGTTTTTGAGCCAAGTCCAAATCTTTTTGTGTATTCACTTAAAGTATCTATTCCTACTCTGTATCCCATTTCATAAAAGAAATAATTGCAAGAATGTTTTATTGCATCAGTTATATTTAGATACCCATGTCCGATATGTCTTGAAGTATATATCCAACATACAGGATTATGCCCTCTTGGATATACTCCTGTATCATTTATTTTATCTTTTATATTTATATTACCAGTTTGGAGTGCTGCAACTGCTGTTACCATTTTATAGGTAGAACCTGGTGCATAAGCACTTGAAATTGCTCTATTATAAAGCGGATTGTTACTGTCTCCTGAATTATAGCTATCCCATGTTTTTTTATCTATTCCTCCAATCCATGCTCCTGGATCATAGTATGGATAACTTGCCATCGCCAGTACTTCTCCTGTATTTACATTCATTACAACTATTGCTCCTGCATTCGCATCTTTTGCATCCTCTGATATTGATTTTGCATCTTTTATTGTGTCTTGCAATGCTTTTTCTGCTACATTTTGTAAATTTGCATCTATGGTAAGTACTACATTTGAACCCGACACCGCTTCTTTCTCTGTATATTCATTTACTAAACTACCATCAACAGACATATCTACTTGTCTTATTCCATTTTGTCCTTTTAAATAGGGTTCAAATACATTCTCTATTCCATCTTTTCCATACATATCTTGCATTGTATAACCTGCATCTTTATTTGTATCATATTGTTCTTTAGAAATTGCACTTACATATCCGAAGTATATGTGATGCAAGCGTACCATTTGGATAGTATCTTTCTGCATTTGTAATAACATCTATTGCTGGGTATTTTTCTCTTTGCTCATCAAATATTAAAGCTGATTTTCTACTTATATTGTTGGAAATCCTAAGTGACTTTGTAACACTATATCCTTCTGATGTTATTCTATATCTTACAGTTAGGATTTTTCTTACTTCGTTTACATCTTCATTTTTTATTTCATATCTGTCTTTAAAATATGCAAATACTTCTTCTGGTGTAACGTTCTCCTCAAAATTGTATTTTTTAAGCCATGTCTTTTTTATTTCTTCATTTGAAAAGTCAAATCTTATTGGATTTATTGCTATTGGAAATGTATCAATGTATTCATCTCCATTTTGTTCTAAAGTGCTAATTACTGCAAGTATTGAGTTGTTTAGCACATCATTTTCTAATTTTGTTTTATATATCTCAAGAGCAAAAGTCATATTTGTTCCTGCAAGTATGCTTCCATTTCTTCCTAGAATATTACCTCTTGCAGCATAAAGTGTACTCTCTCTTGTAAGTTTTGTATTTGATGTTTCTCTATATTCTGTACCTTTTACAATTTGAAGATTGAAAAGTTGCACTAAAAGAATAGCACCTATCACATACACTAGTATGCTTAGTACGTTAAATCTTAGATCTATATTAGGCATTTTATTCTTTCTAAAATTTTCCACTTTTCTCCTCTTCTTCACTTAAAAATATCGTGTTAGTATTTGTGAATTTTTGAATATTCCTTCTAGCTTATATCCGAAATTTTTGCATTAATGGATAAATAATTATTGTAATTAAGGTATTAAAGATAAGTTCTATAATTAGCATCCTAATAAACATAAATAATTCTATATTTGACTGTAATATGAATGCTCTATATAAATATATGAATATCTCATATCCAGCAGTTGCACTGGCTACCATAAGCATTACTGTAATTTTACTATCTTTCGATAAGTTTTTTTCGAGATATCCTCCGTAAAAATCCTACTACACCTAAAGCTAGTCCTGCTCCTCCTATTAGATTACTCCCTGCAAAGTCTACTATAAAACCAAATATCATACTAAGTATTGCTCCTAGCTTTTCATTTGTATAAAGTCCAATAAAAAGTGCAAGTATTATAAATAAATTCGGCTTAACCCCTGCGATTGTAAACCAACTAAAAAAGTTAAGCTGAAGAAAATATATTATTATAAATACAACACATAAAGCAAATACTGCTAGTGCCTTTTTCATACTTACACCCATTCCTCCCTTGACAACGCCAAATGCCAATTATTTTGTGGTCACACTAATTGGTGATTACTAAAACTGTCTCAACCTTCTCAAAGTCCACTGCTGGTTCTATCCAAGCATATCTGTCTAATACATTTTGCGTATTCTCTATTTGCTTTACCTTACCAATTATTATCCCTTTAGGAAAAATTCCTCCCATACCTGATGTTTCTATATTATCTCCTTCTGCTATATCTGCATTTGTTGGTATATATGTGGCTTTAAGTTTTCCATTATTTAAACTACCTTTACATATTATGCTATCCTCTGAATGACTTAAGCTTGCTGTCACCGCACTTGATGTATCTATAATTGTTTGTACCTTTGCAGTACTTTCTGTAACAGATATTACATGCCCTACTAACCCTTGATCTGATATTACAGTCATATCCTCTGATATTCCATCTCTTGAACCTATATTTATCACAAAGATTTTGCTATAATTGCTAATATCCTTGCTAATGATATACGCAGGTATAGCCGTATAATTTGAATACTTTTGTGTAAGCCCTAGATATTCTTTTAAAGTCTCGTTTTCTGCTTTCATTATCTCCATTTCTCTTAAGTCTTGTGCTAGCTTTATGTTTTCCTCTTGTAGTCTTTCATTTTCTTGTTTTAATGTATCCATATTATTAAAGAAATTCACATTGCCAGAAATTTTATTTTTTAAATAGGTGTATCCATTTTGAATTGGCATAATGATATTTGTAAATACATTTTCTATGTATGATAAACTACCTGATTTTATATTTGAAAAAAATACAAGTAGTATTAGCAAAATTGCTGTTATCACTATTCCAATAATCCCTGACTTTTTATTATACACTAAAACCTATCCTTTCCTATTTAATGCGTCTTGCATTTAATAAAACTGTTTTCAACTTCTCTAAATCTTCTAGAGTTTTGCCTGTTCCTTTTACAACACACTCTAGCGCATTTTCTGCTATAAATACTGGCATTCCTGTTCTTTCACTAACTAGTTTATCTATATTTTCAATTAATGCCCCTCCACCAGCAAGTATTATTCCTTTTTCCATAATGTCTGATGCTAATTCTGGTGGTGTTTTTTCAAGTGTTGCTTTTATTATGTCTATTATATCGTTTATTGATTCTTGCATTGCTTCTTGTACTTCTGTTGATGTAACATCTATGTTTTTTGGAAGTCCTGTTCCTAAATCTCTTCCCCTAATTTCAACTTTTTTCTCTGTCATTAGTGGAAGTGCACATCCTACTTCTTTTTTTATCTCTTCTGCTGTTGTTTCTCCTATTGCTGTATTATATTTTCTTTTTATATAGTTTACAATGTCCTCGTCCAATTCATCCCCTGCAATTCTTAATGAATTACTAATAACTATTCCTCCAAGTGAAATAACTGCAACTTCTGTAGTTCCTCCACCTATATCTACTATTATATTTCCACTTGGTTCCGCAACATCAAGTCCTGCTCCAATAGCTGCTGCCATTGGTTCTTCCATAAGATATACCTCTTTTGCTCCTGCATGCATCACCGATTCTTCCACTGCTCTTTCTTCTACTTCTGTAATGCCTGATGGCACTCCTACTACAACTCTTGGTTTTCCAATATTGTATCTTGAGGCTATTTTCTCTATTAGATTTTTTAGCATTAGTCTTGTTGCTGTAAAATCTGCTATAACTCCATCTTTCAAAGGCCTTACTGCCTTTATTTGATCTGGTGTTCTACCAAGCATTTCTTTTGCTTCTTCCCCTGTTGCAACAATACTTCCCGTTTTCCTGTCTATCGCAACAACTGAAGGCTCTACTAATATTATTCCTTTTCCTTTTAATGTTACAAGTATATTTGCAGTTCCCAAATCTATACCTATATCTTTTGAACCTAAATTGAACAAGCCCATATTCCAAATCTCCTTTTTCTATCCAAAATAAACTTTGTATTACTCCTCTAAATAATTCATCACACTTTGATACCCGATTGTCTGCGATAACTACATGGTCTAATACTTCTAATCCTATCATTTCAGCTGCTGCTACAAGTCTTCTTGTAATATTGACATCTGCTGCACTTGGTGTCGCATCTCCACTTGGATGATTGTGTGCAACTATTATTTTTGATGTTCCCGCTTTTACTGCTTCATATAATACTTCTTTTGGTTCTAACATTGTGAAGTTTGTCCCACCATAGGATAAGTCAATAATTTTTTGTATTATATTTCTCCCATTTAATAGGATAACTTTTGCAACTTCTCTTTTTTCGTATTTCATTTCGTTCATTAGTAAATCTGCTACATTTTGGGAATTTTTTATTTGTATCTTTTGCACATCTGATGTTTCTTTAATTCTTTTTGCTATCTCAAATGCTGCAATTATTTGCATAGCTTTTATTTTCCCTATTCCTTTTATCTTACAAAGTTCTTCGATACTAACGTTTTGAAGAAATCTCAAATTGTCTATGTTTTTTTCCTGATTTAAATTTAATATTTTTTGTGCAAGTGATATTGCTGTTTCTTCCTTAGTACCAGTTTTTATTATTATTGCCAATAGTTCTGCATTTGATAACTTTTTTACTCCATATATTTCTAATTTTTCATATGGTCTTTCTGATATGGGTAGCTCCTTCATTTTTAATGCCATTTTTTACTTCCTTTCTTTTCATAAAGCCCCCACTTTAATTTAATAAATTGCCTACTTTAGCAATTTTCTTATATTTTTCTGTATATAAATAATGCTATTGCCATTCCAATTATGCTCGCAATATTTATCTTCATTTGAATTCCAAATGTAAGTGTAATAATGCTTAGGTCTAATACTATCGGTTCTGTAAGTCCAAAACTTTCTCCATAGCCTAACCACCATAAAAAGTCTATACCTGATGCAAGTTCTCCGAAGTAGGCCTCCAACTACTATTCCTGCAAATATAAATAATAATAATATCCATATATTTTTTTCTCTTGTAGCCATATCTTTTGTTCCTCCCTAAACTTTTTTACCTTATATATTATATATTGCAAATTAATATTTTTCAAGTACTTTAGATAAGCTTTTAAGGTTTTTTATATTTCCACTAATTTCTTATTCCATTTTTGCAAAATATATAGTATAATAAATATATATCAAAAAGGAAAGAGATGATACCCTAAATATGAAGATTGAAAAACTTAACGAAAATAAAATACGTATAACTTTGAACTTAGAGGACTTAAATGAAAGAGATATTGACTTTCATTCATTTATGTCTAATTCTATAGAATCACAGAGTATCTTTTTAGATATGCTAGACAAAGCAGATAGAGAAGTTGGTTTTAATACTGATGATTGTAGAATAATGATTGAAGCTCTTGCTTTGAAAGACCGGGAACTTTATTTTGACTATAACCAAATTCGAACATAATAAAGATGAGAAAACTCATTTTGAGAAATCCTCAAAGAAAAAATCATTACATATTAAAAGAAAAGCTCCTACTTTAGACTCTGCAAAGGTTATTTATTCTTTTGAGTCTTTTGATGTCTTTTGCAATTTTTGTTCATTTTTGCAAAAAAGCATGTATGCCACTGGGCTTCAAGGATTTGCTCAGGATTCTGTTTTATATGAATATAATTCAAATTGCTATTTGATATTTACAAATATTCACTTAGATACAGAGATTTCAAGGTTTGTATGTAATGCAATTACTGAATTTGCTCATTACATAGATAATTCAGAGTTATTTGAAAAAAAGATTACTGAATATGGTAAACCTATAATAAAGTCACAAGCAATTATGACTTGTATAAAACATTTTTGTGTGAAATAAATCTTGCTTAAGTCCACGTGTTTGATACCCTTGTGGTTCACCAAAGCATCATTATACGAACCATGTATAATATAAAAAACATTATCAGTATTTAGGCTGGTAATGTTTTTTCTTATATCATAGTTTATTGTTAATAAATAAAGTGTAATCCCCTATTCTTAAAATTCTTATATACATTTAAATTTTTATTCATTGATAATTTTTCAACAAAATTCTTCTCATCAATAAAATTCATTGAATATAATTCATATAATGCAATCCATGAATTACATTTTTCAGCAATTGTGTTTATTTGAATCTCATCAAGAATAGACTTTCGTACTAATAACATTTGTGCTAACTCATTATCACTTTCAATAATTAAATCAATTATTTTTGTACAAGTTCTTGTATTACTAGTTTCTATTAATAAATATGTTAACCAAATTACTTCTAAGTCACGATTGTTTTGTATATAAAAACTGATTAAATTTTGAAGTAATCCTACTTCTGTTAAATCAAGTGGCATAGTATCTTTGTTTTCAATCAACAACAAACATGCTTTTGTTAGCGATCTTTCATTATTTTTTATAACAGTTAAAAGATATGATTTATAAAGTATAGGATTCATTACAGTAATTGGTTTAGTTTCAATAGATTTAAGTAAATATCTTATCGCTCCTTTTGTACCATCCTTTTCTAAAGAGAAAAATGTATTAAATAAATTCATCAGTTCTGAATTATTTAGCTTTTTGTTTGATGAATTATTAAATATTTTTTCTAGATTTTCTGCTATATAATAAGGAAATTCTATTATCTCAGTTTTTTCATTATTTAAAGAAAAACCATACCTTTTTAATATTTTTTCAAAAATACTAATTACTTCTTTTTCATTGTCTTCATAAAGATAAACTTCATAATCATCAACATAACGAGAAAATTTAATGTTTTCTTTTTTTAGTTCCTTATCAATACGAGTTAAAATTCCCTCAGAAATTATTTTTGAATATTGTGTACCTGTAAGCAATCCGTTAGTTTGATTTAAATTTTGCTTGCGAATCATTTCATCTAGCTTTTTATATTTTAAATAAATTGAGTCTATTGACGAATCTTTAGGATCTATACAAAATTTTTTATATTCATTTTCTGTTTTTTCATAGCCAAGAAAAATAGCTGGTACCATGTGCATATAAAAACTTGAAAAACAGTTAGATATATCCAATTTCAAAATTTTTTTAGCTCCAGTAGACCTAATAATTTTCTCAACAATATTGTCAATGTAATTTGAATTATTATTATATATTCTATCATATGATTGCTCATGACGCATTATTGTATCATCATCACCTAGAATAGTTGAAAAAGATTCATTTTCGCTTTCGCAAAATTCTACTAGTTCCTGAATGATATTTTCTTTAATTATAAAATTAGTTAAGGCAAGATATGAGCCAAATTCTGGTATAAATATATTTCTTCTTGATTCATTAGCATTAAATCTACTCATAGTAAAGCATAAAGGTTTAATTAAATCGCATTTTTCCTTTGGTATATGTGTAAAAAATTCTTTAGAAATTTTAAAACACGGTGGTAAATATTCTGAAAAAAAACCTGTTATTGAAATTTCATCTGTTATTTTACGATAATCACGTTCCATAAATTCACTGTTCCTCCTATATTTGATTAATTAAATATCTGAAATATTATATATCTTTTGTTTTCAAAATAATTGGAATGTGATCAGAATACCTTAACCATTTTTCATCAAATAATATTTGGTATTTTTCTACAATTGCTTTGTTGGCAAAGCAATGATCTATATGATATCCTTTATCTAAGTGTCTATATAAATAAAATGTTTTAATTGTTTCTTTACCTTGTTCTTCATTGAAAATATAATGATAAATGGATTCTAATCCTATATTTCTCAGTTCTTTTACAACTGTACTATGATTGCGAAGTTTATTATCTTTGTCCCATATTTTATTACTATTAAAATCTCCTATTATTATTGTATTTTCATCATAACTATCAATATTTATATTCTGATATATATAATATTCAGCTATATACGGATTACAAGCCCATACACCAACTACATTAAATTTGTCATTTACTCTTACTGATAAAAAATTTCTCAAACAATATGACTTCCAATTATTTTTTTCTATTCTTATATTATCTTTTGCAAATATTCCTAGTCCTTTATTTTGATTATCTCCACACCAAAAATAATTTTTGGCAAATTCTATATATTCAGTATTTACATATTCTTTTGGATTCTCGCATTCTTGTATTACATAGATATCTGCATCATATTTAATTATTTCTTTAAACTTTTCTCTAAATTTGCAATTACAATTCCAACTTAATATTCTCATACAATCAATGCCTCACTTAAATTTCTTTACTTTTAGATTTTATCATATATCTTTCTATTTTTGTACTCCTTTTTTCTAATAAAAAAAGTTCGTATTTATAAAGTTGTGGTTCACCAAAACAACCTTATACGAACCATGTATAAGAAAAAGATAATAAGTCTATTTTAGTATCATTTACTGAAAATAGACTTATTATCTTTTTAGATGTACTATTCTACATCAGGGGGTATCCTAAGAATCTGTATCCCAACCCTTAAAAGGTGGTATACGTTTGGCAATAAGTTCTGCTTCGCTAAGTTCCCTACCTTTCTCTTGAGTTATATCAGGATCTTTCTCCACGAACTCTCTAAATTTTTCTGACAAATACTCTTCGTAAGTTGGCTCATGGCTGTAAAAAACTCCCATTTTGCTTTTACTCCCTTCCTTTACTGTCAAAAATTATCTTGACAATTTAATATTTTGATAGAAATACATTGTAACATATTTTTTAATAACTTTCTATAAAAGTAGTATAATTTTACTTCATTAATATATAATATATTGTATTGATTGTAAATATATTGTCTTGACATTGTATTTGTTTTATGTTAAACTATATTATAGGAAGAGGTGATATTATGGCTCAAACATTAGTAAATTTTAGAATAGATGAAGAAACAAAAAAGGAAATGGAAAAAGTTTGCGATGAATTAGGCATGACTGTTACAACAGCATTAAATATATTTATAAAAAAAATGACAAGAGAAAAAAGAATACCTTTTGATGTTTCGATAGATCCATTTTATTCAAAAAGCAATATGAAAGCTATAAATGAATCAATAAAAGAATTAGAAGACGGAAAAGTAATTGTAAAAACACTAGAAGAATTAGAGGCGATGGAGAATGAATAATATATCTTTTACGGCTAAAGCATGGGAAGAATATTGTTATTGGCAAATGCAAGATAAAAAAACTTTAAAAAGAATAAATCTACTACTTGCAGACATTAGTCGAAATAAATTTGAAGGAATTGGAAAACCAGAACCTCTAAAGGCGAATTTATCTGGCTATTGGAGTAGAAGAATTGATGAAGTTAATAGACTAGTTTACAAAGTTGATAACAACCAAATAGAAATTATACAGTGCAAAGGACATTATGAATAATTATATATGTACTCTTAAAATGAGTTTACCATTCAAAAAGTCAAAGTTCGTATTTACAAAGCCTAGGTTCACCAAAGCATCATTATACGAACCATGTATGAGGTTGACTTCATTAGTCTATAAGACTGATGAAGTTATTTTTATACTATAATTATAACTTATTTTTGTAAAATATAATTCGACCATATTACTTTTTCTGGTCTTGTTGTACTAGAAATTGTTTCAAAATAA
>JAAVZQ010000032.1 GCA_022791735.1 Clostridia bacterium | reverse complement strand
GTAGGTTCTTTAAAAAATACTATTGTACAAAAGCTTTTCTTAGGCAGAAGCATAAAGTTAGCAGATAAAATAATTGCAATATCAGAGGCAACAAAAGCAGATATAATAGAATTTTATAAGGTAGACGAAAACAAGATTAGCGTAATATATAATGGCACAAATATAGAAAAAGTACAGGATTTAAGCGAAGAAGAAGAAAAGCGAATAAAAGAAAAGTTTAAGATAGAAAATGAACCATTTGTATTCTTCATAAGTACAATTGAACCTAGAAAAAATGTACCAACACTTATAAAAGCATTTAATTACATAAAAGATAAGGAAGATACAGATTTAAAGTTAATACTTGCAGGAGGGCTTGGCTGGAAATATAGTGATGTGCTAGAATTATACGACGCATCTAAATATAAAGATGACATCATAATGCCGGGGTATATTTCGAAACAAGAAAAAAGATATTTATTTGAAAATACAAAATGTTTTGTGTACCCATCCTTATATGAGGGCTTTGGGCTACCAATATTAGAAGCGATGGCGAATAACGCATTAGTTGTGACAGCAAATAATTCATCACTTCCAGAAGTTGGAGGAAATGTAGCACTATATTTTGACAATATACTAGATGAAAAAGAGCTTGGAGAAAAAATCACTGAGGCTATGAATTTAAGTGAAGAAGAAAAGACGAAGAGAATAGAACAAGGCTTAGCACAAGTTAAGAAATTTACATGGGATGATTGTGCAAATAAAACAATAGCTATTTTAGAAGAATAGAGGTAACAAAGAAATGGCAGAAAAAACAACAAGAAGTAGAAGTTCAGCAAAAAATGCAATTGTTTCGTTAGTTTACTACTTTATCAGTAATGTATTTACATTTGTAATGAGAACATTCCTCATAAATAATATAGGAACAGAATATGCAGGGCTAAACTCATTACTTGTGAGTCTTATTGGGATGTTAAATATAGCAGAGCTTGGTTTATCAACAGCAGTAGGTTACTCATTATACAAGCCTATTGCAGAAAATGATTACCAGAAGATGAACGAAATATTATGCTTATATAAATATTTATATAGAATAATTGCAGTGGTTGTAGCTGTGATTGGAATAGTCATCACTATATTTATAAATAGTTTTGTAACAACAGTAAACATCAATATAAGTGAAGTAAGAATTTCATTTATTCTATATGTAGCTGCAACTGTTATATCATACTTACTTACATTTCTAAATGTGCTTCCATCAGCAGACCAAAAGAACTATCTAGTAGTAAGAATACAAAGCAATGGAAAGATAATAAAAAACATTTTGCAATTAATAAGCATAGTTGTATTTAAAAACTTTTATATATGGCTAATTATAGAGATTTTAGCAAGTGCTACTATATATATATATACAAATCTTAGAATAAAGAAGTTATATGAGTGGTATGAGCCACAAAAAAGTCTTACATTCAAAGAGCTTATAGGAAGATACAAGGATATAGTAAAAAGAACTAAAGACTTGGTATTTCATAAAATAGGCGGACTGGTTGTATATCAAACAGATAATATATTAATATCAAAATTTGACAACCTAATAGGTGTTGGTGTATATGCAAACTATATGACAATATACAATTTACTTACAGGACTTGTAGAACAAGCTTTTATGGGAATAACAGCCTCTATTCGGAAATTTGATTATAGAAAAAACAGAAAAAGAAGTATATAAAATATGGAAAGAGATATATGTATTGATGCTTTGTGTAACAGCAATATTTGGATTCCTTTTCTATAAACTTGCAAATCCATTTGTTGCAGTTTGGGTAGGAGAAGACTTAGTACTGGGACTTCCAATTGTATTTGCAATTTCTATAAATACTATGTTTAGAATAATAAAAAATCCAATAGATAAATTTAAAGAAGCCTATGGAATATTTGGCGATGTCTATGCTCCAATTATAGAAGCAATTATAAATCTAGTATTCTCAATTGTCTTAGCAATGAAATTTGGACTTATTGGAATTGTAATTGGTACAATAGTAAGTAATACATGTATTACATTTATATGGAAGCCTTATGTAATATTTAAACAAGTATTTAAAGAAAAATTTATAAAATTTTTTATCATAACAGGAAAATATATGGGTGTAGCACTAGTTGCAGTCGTTATTTCATGTTTTGTTATGGGCTTTGCAGAATTTAGCTTCACCAATAAATATGTTGATTTAGTAATGTTATTTGTAGTTTATGGAATTATAACAGCAGTAGTATTTATGGCATGTTTCATGTGTGATAAATTTTTTAGAGATACGTTTAAAAAATATGTCAATATAATATTGGGAATGATTAAGAAGAAAAAGAAGATAGAGGGGTAATTAATGAAAGATTTTTTAGAGAAAAATTCTAAGGTAGTTTTGATTGTAATATTTATAATAGGAATTATTGTCTATGGGTTTATAGCTAGCAAAATGACAAGTCCTGCGTACTTAAATGTAGATGAAGAATTATACATAAGCATGGCAAGAACATTTTTCTTTGATGGAAATATTGCCAAAAACTATCAAGTGTTAAATTATAATTGCATAATATATTCAATTATAATATCAATAGCATATTTCTTTGGTAATAGTCGGAAATATCTTATTCATAATGAGGATGATAGGGGTAATCCTTATGATATCATCAGTTTTTCCAATATACTTATTATCAAAAGAAATACTAAAGGACAAGTGGAAGGCTTTGATTGTTTCAATAGTCAGTCTTTTGATACCAGAATTTACATTATCATTTTATCTTATACAAGAAGTACTATGTTATCCAGTATTTTTGTGGATTTGCTACTTAGTTTATTTGAAATTTACAAAAGAGAAAAATATTTGGATAGATATAGGGATGATAGCATTATTAGCACTTATATTTTTCGTTAAATCTTATGCCATAGTATTTGCAGGAGCATACTTTGGTGCTTTATGCCTAATAGAGTTAAAAAATAAAAACTTTAAAAAATTGGGGGGATATGTAGCACAAGGATTAGCTTGTTTGGCAATAATCTTAATTGGAATTAGTTTAATACGTTTGCTTAATGGAGAAGGTGTAAACCATTATTCACAGCAAATATCCGAGATATTCCCAATAACAACAGAAAAAATAGTTGCAGTAATTTATGGAATATTCTATTACGCAGTATTCTTTGTATTTTGTTTGGGATTTTTGCCAGTACTTATACCACTTTTCAAATTTAAAAGTTATGAAGAAAATGATAGAAAATTTATATTGTTTTTGATGCTAAGTGCAATATTTACAATTTTAGAGATAGCAGTTATCGTATTTATTCCAGAAGAAACTGCAAAAGTATATCCATATAAATTCTGCTTTAGGTACCTAGCAGTACTTGCTATGCCACTTGTTTTGATGCTTTTGAAGTGTAAAAAAGAAGAAGTTAAATTTGAAGTCAAAACAATTTTAGCTTTTACTATACCACTTATCTATATAATATGGTATTATATAGGTCAGGGGACAAAGCTTGCATCAATTGATGCACCAATGTTATTTGCAATACAAAAAACAGATGGAGATTTGCTTCCTACAAAGCCTTTTGCAGTTTGTGTAATTGTAATGTTTGCACTTGTAGCAGTAGGCATGATAGTACTTAGCAAATTAAATAAAATAAAAGATGTGAAAAAAGCATATATAGTACTTACAGTGCTTGGATTAATAGTACTAATACCAATAAATTCATTTTGGCATTTACATCAATCTAATAGTGATATAGGCGGAAAGAAATTTGAGACAGATTTTATAACTGTATCAGAATACATAAAAAGAGATTATGATAAGGTATATATAATAAATTATTCTTCTTCTAAATATGGCTTGGGTATGCGTTCAATTTATGGAAAGCTATTTACTGATTATGATGTCATAAGCACTAACACAGAGAAATTAGATATAGAGGGGAAGAAGGTTTTAGTGCTTGTAACTGAAGACTTTGATGGAGAAATTAAAGGAGTAAGTGAAATAGATATTGGAACAGAATATATAAAAGTATATACAAATTTGGAAAAAAATGAAAATTTGCAAGTAAAATTTTAAATAAATAATTTTTAAGGAGGTTTAAGATATGGATTATTTAGAAAGATATGAAGAATGGTGCAAAAATCCTGTATTTGATGAGGAGACAAAAAAAGAATTACTTAGCATAAAAGGTGATGACAAAGAGATAAAAGAGAGGTTTTATCAAGACTTAGAGTTTGGTACAGGAGGACTAAGAGGAATAATAGGTGCAGGAACTAACAGAATGAACATATATACTGTTGGAAAAGCAACACAAGGACTTGCAAACTTTATTAAAAAAGAAAAAGGAGAAGCAAAAGGAGTTGCAATAGCTTATGACTCAAGAAATATGTCACAAGAATTTAGTGAAAGAGCAGCACTTATATTAAATGCGAATGGTATAAAAACATATAGATTTGAATCATTAAGACCTACACCAGAATTGTCATTTGCACTTAGAGAACTTGGCTGTATTGCAGGAATTGTTGTAACAGCAAGTCATAACCCACCAGAATATAATGGATACAAAGTATATTGGGAAGATGGTGCACAAATTACAGCACCAAAAGATAAAGAAATAATTACAGAAGTAAATAATGTTACAGACTATAACGAAATAAAAGTTATAGATAAATCTACTGCTGAAAGTCAAGGATTATACAATGTAATTGGTAAAGAAATTGATGATAGATACATAGAAGAACTAAAAAAACAATCTTTAAACATGGATGTTATCAAAGAAATGGCTGACGACATGAAGATTGTATATACACCATTACATGGTACAGGAAATAAGCCTGTAAGAAGAATACTTGCAGACCTTGGATTTAAAAATGTATATATAGTTCCAGAACAAGAATTGCCAGATGGAAATTTCCCAACAGTTAGTTATCCAAATCCAGAAGATCCAAAAGCATTTGAGCTTGCACTAAAACTTGCAAAAGAAAAAGATGCAGATATAGTACTTGCAACAGATCCTGATGCAGATAGATTAGGTGTTTATGCGAAAAATCCAGCAACAAATGAATATGTTTCATTTACAGGAAATATGTCAGCACTTTTAATTGCAGAATATATATTATCAGAAAAGAAAAAGAGAAGTATGATACCAGCAAATGGTGCAATGGTTACAACTATTGTTTCATCAAACATGGCAGGAGCAGTTGCAAAAGAATATGGTATTAAACTAATAGAAACATTAACAGGCTTTAAGTTTATAGGTGAACAAATAAAATTCTTTGAGCAAAACAACAGTTATGAATATTTATTTGGATTTGAAGAAAGCTATGGATGCTTAGCTGGAACGCATGCAAGAGATAAAGACTCAGTAGTTTCTGTAATGCTACTTTGTGAAGCAGCAGCATTTTATAAAAAGCAAGGACTAACTTTATGGGAGCAAATGATAGAAATTTATAAGAAATATGGATATTATAGAGAGACACTTGCAACTATTACTTTAAAGGGAATTGAAGGAAAAGAGAAAATAAAGAGCATAATGGATAATATGAGAAATAATCCAAGTAAAATGATTGGAAGCTTTAAAGTAGAAGAAATTAGAGACTATAAAGAGAAAACAACTAATAATCTAATTACTGGAGAGAAAGGTAAAACAGATTTACCAGAATCAAATGTATTATATTATGCACTTGAAAATGACGCTTGGTGTTGTGTAAGACCATCTGGAACAGAACCAAAAATTAAATTCTACATGGGTGTAAAAGAAGATACAATGGAAAAGGCAAATGAAAAACTAGAAGAATTGAAGAATGCAATGTTAAAAATGTGTGAATAAAAAAGGGGAATATATGGAGAAAATCAAAAGTTTTACAGAAAAGCATACTAAAGTTATATTATTAGGTATATTCATACTTGGAATAGTGGTATACCTAATTTTGGCAAGCAAAATGACTGTACCAGTATATAAATGGGTAGATGAAGAATTATATGTAAGCATGGCAAGAACTTTTCATTTTGATGGTAACTTTGCAAAGCATTATCAAGTCTTAAACTATAATTGTGTAATATATTCGATGGTGCTTTCAATTGCATATTTCTTTTACTCGGCAAGCACGATAGTGTTTACAATGAGGTTTATTGGCGTTTTACTTATGATTTCCTCTATATTCCCTATATATCTATTATCAAAAGAAATATGGGGTAGCAAATTTAAAGCAATATTGATTGCCGGAGTTAGTCTGTTAATACCAGAATTTGCTACATCATTTTATCTTGTGCAAGAGGTACTACTATATCCAGTGTTTTTGTGGACAGTATATCTTATATATAGAAAATTTGTTCAAAATAGCGGAAAATTAGTCGATATAGCAATTATTATATTGCTAGCATTACTTTTCTTTATTAAATCTTATGCGATAGTGTTTGCCATGGCATATTTTGGTACATTATTATTGATAGAACTAAAAAACAAGAATTATAAAAAGTTAGGTATAGAGATAGGTAAAGGGCTTTTATGTCTAGGAATTATATTGCTTGGAATTTTAGCCATAAAGCTATTTAATGGAGAAGGAGTTAACCACTATGACGGACAAATCGCAAGAATATTCCCAATAACAATGGTAGAAATCAAGGCCTTCTTTTATGGAATATTCTATTACGCAGTATTTTTCCTATTTTGCATGGGATTTTTGCCAATATTTATACCAATATTCAAAATCAAAAAATATGAAGAAACAGATAGAAAATTTATCTTATTTCTAATTTTAAGTACAATATTTACAATAATAGAAGTGGCTGCAATAGTATTTATTCCAGAAGAGAGAGCAAAAATATATCCTGATAAATTTTGTTATAGATATTTGTCTATACTTGCAGTGCCATACATTTTGATGCTCTTAAAATGTAAGAAAGAAGATGTGCAAATAAACAAAACAATGATTTTGTTATATATTATATCTTTTGCCTATTTAATATGGTATTATATAGGACAAGGCACAGGAACTACTGCAATAGATGCGCCAATGTTATTTGCAATCCAAGTGACAAGGGTGCTAAAGCTTCGGACCAACTTTTGATGAAAAGCTTATAATATTAGGAGCTATAATGACAGTTGGAATTATTATACTATCTAAAATAAACAAATTAAAAGATTTGAAAAAGATATATACAATATTTACAATTATTGGGCTTATAGGATTACTTCCAGTGCAATATCACTGGCATAAATATCAGTCAAATATAGATAATATGGGAAATATGTTAGAGCCAGATTATGTAATAATCGCCGATTATCTAAAAAGAGATTATGATAAGGTATATGTAGTAAGTGCTGAAACACCTAATTTTAGGGCAAATGTACAAGATGTATATGGATATCTTATGTGTAATTATGAAGTCGTAGACTTAAAAGAAGAAGTGGATAGAGATATAACGGGGCAAAAAGTTGCACTTATATTTATAAAAGACTTTGATATTGTGATTGAAGGTGTAGAGCCAAAAGACCTAAATACACAATATGTAAAACTTTACACGAATGATGGAAATAATAGTGAAAGATTAAAAATTAGATTAGATAAATAATAGGGGGAAATGATGTTATGAAAACAGCAGTACTTATACCATGCTATAATGAAGAATTATCAATAGAAAAGGTAATAAAAGACTTTAAAAAAGAACTTCCAGAAGCAGACATTTATGTATATGATAATAATTCAAAAGATAAAACTGTGGAAATTGCCAAAAGTGCAGGAGCAATTGTAAGACATGAATACAACCAAGGCAAAGGCAATGTAGTAAGAAGAATGTTCAGAGAAGTTGACGCAGATATCTATGTAATGGTAGATGGAGACGATACTTATCCAGCAGATGAAGTGCATAAGCTAATAGAACCAGTAGTTAATCGGAGAAGCGGATATGGTAATTGGGGATAGACTATCAAATGGAACTTATAGAAAAGAAAATAAAAGGCTATTTCATGATTTTGGAAATAGTTTAGTAAAAAAATCTATAAATAGCTTGTTTAAAAGCAAATTAAGAGATATAATGACAGGGTATAGGGTGTTTAACAAAATTTTTGTTAAAAATATGCCAGTACTTAGCAAAGGTTTTGAAATTGAGACAGAGATGTCACTTTATGCATTGGACAAGCGTTTTATAATAAAAGAAATACCAATTACTTACAGAGATAGGAAAGAGGGAAGTTTTTCAAAACTTAATACAATAAGTGATGGAATAAAAGTAATTAAAAAGATAGTAAGTATGTATAAAGATTACAAACCAAGAGTATTTTTCTTTGTAATTGCTGCTATTTTTATAATACTAGGAATAGCAGTAGGAATTCCTGTAATCATAGAATACTTTAAAACACGTTATATATCAAAACT
>JAAVZQ010000031.1 GCA_022791735.1 Clostridia bacterium | reverse complement strand
TTTTGAAAATCAAAATAATTTGCTTAAAAATATAGCGAACTTAGATGAAAATATTTTTGAAAGACATGAAGGAAATGTTACAAGAAATCTGATTAACCTTGAAGAAAGATATGACAAGGGAAATGAAACAAATAGAATGTTCGGCATGATAGATGTAGAGAAAAAAGCAAAAGTAGTATATGAATTTGAGGCTGAAAAAACAGGGGAAGGCTACTTTTATATAAGTGCTGGAAAAAATCTAGAATATATAAATATATATGTAAATGGTAGAATGATAGATGTTAAATATATAGGAAATCATAATAAATTGATTGGGCTTGGAAGACATGAGATAGGAGATAAAATTAAAATAGAATTTGACCTTATTGCAACAGAAATCGGAATATATGATTTTCATATATACTATGAAAATGATGAAGTATTAAAAAAGTATTATGAGGTTATGAGCACGGCTCAAATGGACTTAAAAGAAGTATCAAATAGAGAGTACGAGGGAAAGATAAATCTTGGCGGAGACAATGAGTATGTATTATTTACTATACCTTATGATAAAGGTTGGAAAGCAAAAGTTGACGGAAAAAATGCCGAAGTAGTTCAAGTACAAGATATGCTTATGGCAATAAAATGTGGAACACGGTGAACATGTGGTTAGTATGAAGTTTGTGCCACAAGGGTTAATATTAGGCACGTTTTTAAGTGTAATACGGAATTTGTGGTTTAGTATATATAAGAAAGATAAGAATGAAGTAATTTAATTTGTTACAATTCACAGCTTTAAATTTCGTCTGTCCTGCCACGGATAGTTATATATAATTTTTTCTAACACCTTGGTGTCGTAACCTCCAAAGTGTACGCACTTCGTGCTGAAAATGTTGGTTACTCCATTTCGCACTCGCAAAGCTCGTTTGAACGCTTACGCGGTGTTACTCAAAAATTATATATAACTACCCTGCGCGGACTTTAAGCTTATTTAACTGTGAATTGTAACATAGTTTTTGCAAATTTAATAAAATTCACAAAAAATGCATTGACTTATAAAAAAAGATAATGTACAATAGCAAAAAGAATGGAGGTAATTTAGATTGGCTGATAAATTAATTATTGTGGAATCACCCGCAAAGGCTAATACAATAAAGAAATTTCTAGGTGGAAACACAAAAGTAGTTGCTTCAATGGGACACATAAGAGACCTTCCTAAATCAAAGCTAGGTGTTAATATAGAAAATGATTTTGAACCAGAATATATAAATATTAGAGGAAAAGGGGATTTGATAAAATCGCTAAAAAAAGAAGCAGGAAAAGCAAAAAAAGTGTATCTTGCAACTGACCCTGACCGTGAAGGAGAAGCTATTGCATGGCATTTAGCCCATATATTAGAATTAGATGAAAAAGAAAAAAATAGAGTTACTTTTAATGAAATTACAAAAAATGCGGTGCAAGAGGCAATAAAAGAACCTAGAACTCTTGATAGAAATTTAATAGATGCACAACAAGCAAGACGTGTTTTAGATAGAATAGTAGGTTACCAAATAAGTCCACTACTTTGGAAAAAGGTAAGACGTGGGCTTTCAGCAGGACGTGTGCAATCTGTTGCAGTTAAACTTATTGTAGATAGAGAAGAAGAAATAGAGAAATTTATTCCAGAAGAATACTGGAATATTTATGCTCATCTTGCAAAACAAAATACAAAAAGTAAGTTTGAAGCAAAATTTATTCGGAAAGAAGCGGAAAAAAACAAGAGTTAAAAAATGAAAATCAAGTAAAAGAAATTCTAAAAGATATAGAGAATGAAAAGTTTATTGTAAAAAACATTAAAAAGAGCGAAAAGAAAAGAACTCCAGCACCACCATTTACAACAAGTACAATGCAACAGGAAGCATCTAGAAAAATAAACTTTACATTAAAAAAGACTATGTCAGTAGCTCAAGGTCTATATGAAGGACTAAAGATAGAAGGAAAAGGACATATTGGACTTATCACATATATGAGAACAGATTCTACAAGAATATCTGAAGTTGCAAGAGCTGCAGCAAAAAAGCAAATTGAAGAAAATTATGGAAAGTCATATTATGAAAATAGATATTACAAAACAAGTGCAGAGTCACAAGACGCTCATGAAGCGATAAGACCAACATATATAGAACTTACACCAGATAGCATTAAAGATAGTTTGAGCAATGATCAATATAAACTTTACAAATTAATATATAACAGATTTATTGCAAGTCAAATGTCACAAGCAGTTTTTGACACAGTAGCAGTAGATATAAATGCACGGAGAATATGATTTTAAGGCTAATGGACAAGTACTAAAATTTAAAGGATTTATGACAGTATACTTTGAAGGTGAGGAAGATGCAAACGAGCAAATTCCAGAACTTGAAATAGGGGAAGAACTAAAAAAAGAGAAAATAGAACCAAAACAAAGCTTTACAGAGCCACCAGCAAGATATACTGAGGCAAGCCTTGTAAAAGCTCTTGAAGAAAAGGGAATAGGAAGGCCAAGTACGTATTCACCAACAATTACTACTATAATAGAAAGAAGATATATTGAAAAGGATAAAAAACAATTGGCACCAACTGAACTTGGAAGGCTTGTAAATGACCTATTGATACACAGTTTCAAGGATATTGTGAATGTGGATTTTACGGCAGAGATAGAAAAAGATTTTGATAGTATTGCTGACCGGAAAAGAGGAATGGAAAAAAACAATTAGAGAATTTTATGGACCATTTGAAGATGAATTAAAAAAGGCACAAGAAGAGATAGATAAGATAGAAATAAAAGAAGAAGTATCTGATGTACAATGTGACAAATGTGGTAGAATGATGGTAATTAAATACGGACGATATGGAAAGTTTTTAGCATGCCCTCGGTTATCCAGAATGTAAAAACACTAAACCTATAGTAGAAAGTATAAAAGAGCCTTGCCCAAAATGTGGAGGACAGATTTTGGTTAAGAAGAGCAAAAAAGGTAGAAAATTTTATGTGTGTGAAAATAATCAATCTCAAAAATGTGATTATATTTCATGGAATAAACCAAAAGCAGAAGCAAAAAAAACAGAAAAGAAAGAAAATTAGTAGGGTACTACATTTATATTACAATTGTGTTACAAAAGTTTTACATTTACGTTACAATTGACAAAAATATATTGACTTTTGCGAAAAAAATTATAAAATATAGTCATAATGTGTGGGATAAAGAAAAATGCACAAAAATATTGTAATAAACACAAAATTTTCAAGTATTAATTATTTATATTTGTAAAAGATAAAATCAAATAGAAACAAAGGAGAAGAAGATGGCAAGCTGTTTAGGATTATATATAGAGGACAATATAATTAAATATGCAAAAGTCACAAAAGACAACGATGTAGTCAAGCTTGACTCATTTGGTGTCAAATTTTATGACAGACTAAATGATGCTATTGAGCAAGTTATAGAAGAAACTTATAGCTATAAAACACCAATAAGCATTAACACACCTAATGAAAACTATAATTATTTCTATATTTTTAATCTGCTTAATAAGAAAGACATGCATAGCTATATAAATACAGAATTTGAATCAATTTGCTTTGAAAAAGAATTGCGTGCAGATACATTTGATACAAGATATGTATTAGTAGATGATTTAGAAGATAAAGAAAAAGTAAAAGCTATCCATATTTCAGCAAACAAAGGTGAGCTTGCTAAAAGAGCAGAATTATTAAGTAAATACAAACTTTCATGTATATCACCAATAGCACTAGATATATCAAACTTACTAGAAATCACAAAAGGTGAAAATCTAGAGAACATGGCTATTGTAAATATTGAAGGTACAACAACTGTAACATCAATAATAGAACAAAAAATTTATGAAATTAATAAAATAGATGCAGGAATAACAGATATCTTGGCAAGAATAAATGCAAAAGAAAATTCGTATGCTAAGGCTTATGAAATATGCAAAAATTCAACAATATATACCGCAGAAGGAAAAGAATTACAATACGAAGAAAATGCATATTTAGATGACATTATGCCAACATTATATAATATTGTCGGACAAGTAAAAAAGATTTTAAATGACAGTCTAAATAAAATCGACAAAATTTATATAACTGGTATGGCTTCTGTAATCAACAATATAGATATATATTTTCAGGAATATCTTGAAGATGTAAAATGTGAAATATTAAGACCATATTTTATACGTTCAATAGGTTCAGAAATAAATATAAAGGATTATATAGAAGTAAACTCAGCAATTGCCCTTGCACTTCAAGGAGTAGGAGAAGGACTAAAAGGAATAAACTTCAAAAAAGAAAATGTAGGAGACAAGCTTCCAGCCTGGATGACAATGGAGATTGGTGGAAAAGGAAAATCACGGTGGTGGAAGTTCAATTGGAAACTTTAGTTTTGATTTAAGAGGAGAACTTACACCAAGTGAACAAGGACTAATCAGAGGAGCAGTTGGAATATTATTACTAATAGTAATATATGCTGTTTTAACAACAGTACTAGTTCGGAGAAATTCAAAAGAAAATTGACGAAGTTTCAGTGGAAGCAAGAGGGGTTATACAACAAGAAGCTGCTATGGCCACAGATAAAACACAAGTAGATAATAAAACATCAGAATATACAGAATTAATTAAAAGTATAGAGGAAAAAGCACAAATTGACACAGAAAGCAAAAGATTAAAATATTCAGTTCCTACACTACTAAACAAAATAATGTATTCAATACCTGTAAATGTTCAACTTACATCCATTACAAATTCAGGTACAAAAATTATAATAACAGCACAATCAGACAAATATGAACCACTAGGTATATTTACTGCAAAATTAAGTCAGGATGGAATACTTAACAATGTAGTATATGATACTTCAAGAAAAGAAAGTGAAGTAGTTGTAGTAACAATAGAAGGAGAATTGCCATGAGAAAAGTATTAATATCCACTTTATTAGTGGCACTAATCGCATTGCTTGTACTAATTGGATATCAAGGTGTGGAAGTCGCAGGATTTAAGCTTGGATATCCAGTAAAAGAAATATTAGATAAAAACAATGAATTAGACAATGGTATAGTAGTTCTAAAAAATAGAATTGATAGAGAATATACACTTGCAAAAACAAATTTAGATTCAAGTTTTTCTAAGTTACAAGCAGAAAAACAAAGATATGAACAAACAATATCATACACTACTGAGGAAGATTTAGAAAAAGCAAATACACAAGAAGAATATAAACTAGATTATTTATGGACAAAGATAGGACTTTATGCAACACAAAATAATATAATTATGAAAGCTGATGTGTCACATGGAAGTTCAGGAGTAGCAAATCAATATAATATATCATTTACAACAATTGGAGAATATTTATCAATATCAGAATTTATATATGCAATAGAAAAAGATGATACATTAGGATTTAGAATAGAAGAATTCTCAGTGGTTCCTCATTCAAATGATAATTTGCAAGCAACATTTATAATAAAAAATGTAGCAATAGATCCAAATTCATTGTCAAATTCTTCTTCAGTTTCTACTGGAACAGTTACAACAAATCAAAATGCTAAAAGTTCAGAAACAGTACAACCAGAAGAACAATAGATAAGGAGGAATACGAAAAATGGCAAAATCAATTGTAAAAGAAATAATAATTATACTACTTTTGCTTCTTGCAGTTATACTAGCACTTGGAGTATTATTCTATGATTATATTCCAAATAATAAAACAGTACCAAGTGTTCCAACTTATAGAACATCTGATAGTGTAGCAAAAGAAGTAAATGAAAAGATTACAGAAAGTGAAACAGTGCTTGTCACATACCAAGTGACAACAGACGATTTAAAAGCATTACAAAAGACAAACACTTATGTACCAGGAAAGGCTAATCCATTTTCAACTTATGTAGAGCCTGTGCAAAATACAGAAGATGAGAATAATATAACTAATAATAGTTCTACAAATACAAACACTACTAAGAATAATTCATCTACAGGAAATACATTTTATCCAAACACAGGAACTAAATAGAAGTGGAAAAGCCACAAATTAATTAATCATTGGTTATATTTATATAAATAAATATATACACACAAAATTTTTATAAGGAGGAGTTTTTTATGTTGAAGGAAGAGAAAGGTATTACTTTAGTTGCATTAATTATTACAATCATTGTATTAATTATCTTAGCAGCAGTTACTATTATGAGTTTCAGAGAGAGTGGTATCATTAACACAGCAGTTAATGGAACAATTAACTATGCTAAAGCTCAAGAAGATGAAAAAATAAAGATGGATCAATTAGATGACGATTTACAAGCAATTCTTCAAAGAATTAATTCTATACAAAATCCAGCTCCATCAGTAGCACCAACACCAACAAACCCATAATCTCAGGAGCACACTGTACGAAGTAAAACTCATGAAGTATTGAATAAAGTTAATATCAGACATTACGATAATTAACAAGATTCAGATAGATCATGTTAAAAATTGATCAAGAGTACAACTAAGGCATATACATTTTTCATTAATGTATATGCCTAAAATTTTAAAAAGAACAAAAGATAGGGAAGGATAGAAGCCTCATGGAAGTAGTAGTATATGCAATAATATTTATTATAGGTACACTTTTTGGTAGCTTTTTTACGCTAGCTGTATACCGTATTCCATTGGGTTTAAATATTTTATACGAACACTCATTTTGTCCAAAGTGTAATACTAAGTTAAAATTTATTGATTTAATTCCAATTTTAAGTTATATTACTTTAGGCGGAAAATGCAGATATTGCGGACAAAAGGTTAGAATTAGATATCTTATACTCGAAGTATTATCAGGACTTACATTTTTACTTTTTGCACTCTCTTTAAAATTAAACGTTTTAGCTTTAAGCATAAACGAGATAATATATTTTTGTTTCTTTGCATTGTATTTTGTAACTTTATTCATTCTAGCAGGAATAGATAAAGAAAAAAATATAATTCAGAAATCTGTACTATTATTTGGTCTAATCATATCTATTTGCTTTATGGTATATGTATGTATATCTACAAGGCAAGTTATATATACATATATCATATTTTTAGCACTTATCATGATAATGCTTATTTTAGACATTATGGTTTATAAAAAGAAGTTACATGAAAATTATACAATAAGTATACTCATTTTAAGTCTATGTATGATAGTGTTCTCTGGCTCAGAAGGCTATTACTACACAGTAGCAATTGCTTTACTTTTGATTGGGCTTAGAGGTATTTTTGAAAGAATAAAAAATTCAAAAAGAAGAAAAGCTATAATAAATACTAAAGAAAATAAAGATTTGAAGATACCAATAGGGTATTATATGGCAATTTCTAATATTTTTTTAATAATTCTTTATAATTTCTTACGTTAAATTTAAGGAGCAATTAATGGAAATGAATAATAAAAAGGAAAAAGGTTTTACATCAGTTGATATAACAATTGCGATACTTGTAATGATAATATTTGTTTCAATAATGACATCAGTAATGTATAGTGTATCGGCATCTACGACAGAAGCTAAAAGAACAGCTGGAGCCTTAAATTATGCAGTGGATATATTTGAAGCCATAGGCGAGTTATCATACAGTGAAGTAGATGGAGTAACAATTGTAAGAAAACTGCCAAAAGCAAATATGACAGTTGAAATAAATTCAGGTAATACAATCAAAGGAAAAATTAATAAAACTTATGATTATACTTTGACAATTGAAGATTATCAAGATGATAATTATGTAAAACTTATAACATTAACAATAGAATATAAAATTTCTGCAAAACGAACAGAGAAGCTTGAAATGCAAAGAATAAAAACAAATACTTAAGATAGAATAGGAGAAATGTATTAGATGAAAAGCGAAAAGGGAGTTACTATAATATCCTTGATTTTGTATGTAATACTATTAACATTTGTAGTTGCTGGAATGTCTGCAATAACTTCATCTTTTTACTCAAATGTACATGAGATAGAGGGAGATTCAAAGGGAGCAGTAGCATTTTCTAAAATTAACATGATAGTATTAAATGATGTAAAAGCAGAAGGAGTAGAACTAAATATAGATGAAACAAGCCAGTATAAGATAAGCTTAGACATCGGAGGGGAAACAGTAATTTATAGAGTACAAAATGATGCGCTTTATAGAAATGACGTTAAAATATGCGACAAAATAAAATCAGCAACTTTCATAGGAGAAAAGACAGAATATCAAAGCAAAATTACGTTTGATTTGACAATTGGTAATTATAAGAAAAGAACAACTTATGTACTAGAACCAAGAACTACAGAAGATAATTCAATTCCAGTATCATAAGTAAAGTTAAACCGAAGAAATGGAGGAAAAAAGGAATGGATGTAAATAGAAGACAACCAATAGGAATAGAGTTAGTTAAAAGAGGAGTTGTAAGTCAAGCTGAAATAAAGACAGCACTTGATTATCAAAAACAACATCCAGATGCGAAACTTGGAGATATAATTCATGATTTAAAGTTATGCGATGAAAGAAAGTTATTAGCAGCAATAGGGGAAATTTTTGGCGAAAAAACTATGCTAATTCATCCACATGATATAAAGGTTCAAATAGATGAATTCATTTCACCAGATACATTAAAACAAAATTCAGCTGTGCTTTTTGATGTAGAGGACGGAAAAGCTAAGGTATG
>JAAVZQ010000159.1 GCA_022791735.1 Clostridia bacterium | reverse complement strand
GATATTTTTATTCCAGTATCCCTTTCTACTGCCAAAAGTTCTTCTACAATCTCTCCGTGAACTTAAATTTCGTATAAATGGAATTCCAGTTGATGCACAAAATTTACATCCCATTTTGCAGCCTACCTGTGATGAAACACAAATTGTCCTTCCGTGTTTATACTCCATAAGCACTGTTTCTATTGCATTTCCATCTAAAATATCAAATAAATATTTAATTGTACCATCTTTTGAAACTTGCTTTTCTATTATCTTAAAATTGCATATTGTGTATTCTTTCTCTAGCTTTTCCCTAAGGTCTTTTGAAAGATTTGTCATTTGACTAAAATCTGTAACCATATCTCTATAAAGCCATTTGAATATTTGCTCTGCACGATATGGCTTTTCTCCTAGGTTTGCAAGTTCTTTTTTCAGTTCTTCTATATTATAGTCTTTAATGTTTTTCATAAATTATTCTTTCTAAATTAAAAATTATATGTATGCTATTTATCTTTATACCATAACTATAAAATTTTTTCAATATATTTGTCAAAAAAAAACGAAGCAAAGGAAAATTTATGCAATTTTCCTTAGCTCCTTTGCATGCTCTATCGCAATTTCATTTGTATTTCCACTTGCAATCCTTGCAATCTCTTTTATTGTTTCATCTTCACTTAATCTTTTTATCGTCGTTTTTGTTCTATTTTCCTCTACAGCCTTACTGATAAAATAGTTATAGTCTCCTTTTGCTGCAATATTTGCTAGATGTGTTACACAAAGTACTTGATGTTTTGTTGAAATAGATTTTAGTTTTTCACTTACACTATTAGCTGCAGCTCCACTTATTCCTGTATCTATCTCATCAAAAACCATTGTTGATACTTTATCTACATCTGCAAGTACATTTTTTATTGCAAGCATTATTCTTGACATCTCCCCACCTGACGCAATCTTGGCAAGTGGCTTTTCATCTTCTCCAATATTGGTACTTATCATAAACCTAATCTTATCTAATCCATTTGCTCCAAAATTTTTATTATCATCATATTCTATTTCTACTAAAAATTTTGCATTCTTCATCTCTAAGTCTGATAGTTCATTATTAATGCCCTGTGAAAGAAAATTTGCGGTTTTAAGCCTATATTCATGCATCTTATATGAAAGTATATCTAATTCACATATAATCTCTTTTAGGTCTTTTTTTAGACTATTCACATAGTTTTCTGAATTTTCTATTTTTTCAATTCTCGTTTTTACTTCTTCTCCATATTTAAGTATTTCTTCTACATTATTTCCATATTTTCTTTTCAATACATAGATTAAGTCTAGCCTTGTTTCTATTCTATTTCTCTCTTCTTCATCAAAATATGTTTCATCTTTATATGCATCTATATCTCTTGATAATTCTTGTATATCATAATATATACTTTTTATTGTATTTAAAGATATCTCATATTTTTTATCTATCCCCTCTATCTTTTCCAGTGCCCTTACAGCCTCACTTATAGCATCTATTGCATAGCCCCCAATTTGACTACTTGCTTCTTCTAGATTGTTTGCTATTTTCTCCGAATTTAATATCTTACCTCTTATACTCTCTAGTTCTTCCTCTTCTCCGCTTCTTCAATACAGCATCTTTTATCTCATTATATTGATACTTAAGAAGATCTAATTCTCTTTGTTTTTCCTTATCATCTCCAAAATTTCTCTCTAACTCTTCTCTAATCTCGTTATACTTTCTATACTTTTCTGTATACTCTTCTTTTAGCTGTTTAATCTCCTTTCCCGCAAAATTGTCTAAAAACTTAATATGAGTACTTTCATCTAATAATGATACATTTTCATGTTGACCATGGATATCAATAATATTCTGCATAAAACTTTTTAATTCACTTACAGAAACAAGTCTTCCATTAATTTTACATGTATTTCTACCATTTAGGTAAATCTCTCTAGATACAACTACATTTTCATCTTGCTCACTTTCTTTGGAATATATATACATAGAAGCTTCTACCAAAGAAAAATCTTGCCCTTTTCTTATCATCTCTTTAGAAAATCTGCCCCCACAAATTATCTGCAAAGAATCTATAATAAGAGTTTTTCCTGCACCAGTTTCTCCTGTAAGTATGTTCAATCCGTCATTTAGGTCAATAGTCACATCATCAATAATTCCAACGTTTTTTATATGTAAAGTACTAATCATCTTTAAAACCTCCGTTTTACGAATTCATGTTTGTATTTTATATCAAAAAAATATATTTGTCAAGAACTTTTGGCAAATATATTTTCGTTTTT
>JAAVZQ010000030.1 GCA_022791735.1 Clostridia bacterium | reverse complement strand
TAAGTGTGAAGCCCACCCTAAGATAAGATATCCCACAACGTTAAGTTGGTAAGATACCATGAAGACTACATGGTTGATAGGTTGGAGGTGTAAGTACAGTAATGTATTAAGCTGACCAATACTAATATATCGAGGGCTTAATCATAGTATGGTTCATTTTTTCGATGTTCATTATTCATTATCTATGTAATTTTCAGTGTACTTTTCGAAAAATATGCATTCTAGAGTGTCATTATTTATCGAAATTAGACATTGAAAAATTAGAAAATTTTGTATTAACTATTGAAATTTAAAACATAATATAGTATAATACAAAAAGTTAATTAAGTAATATATTTGTTAGATTATTCTAGCAATTATATAAATTCTTCTAGTGACTATTACATAAGGGTAATACCTGTTCCCATGCCGAACACAGAAGTCAAGCCTTATGTGCTGAAAATACTTGCGGATTTCTCTGCTGGAAAGATAAGTCGTCGCTAGATTTTATATTCCTCGTTAGCTCAGTTGGTAGAGCGCTCGGCTGTAGAGCATGTCTAGAGATAGGCAAAAGTGTTAGCAGCTCTATAAGGAAACTTATAGATGAAAAAGTGGCTAAGTCGGTGGAACTCGTAAGTAATATAAATTACACGACAATACCGAGCTAGGATAATAGATATCCGAGTGTAGAGACTTTACACCACTTACCTAAGTTAGAAATAATATGGTAAAGATAAAGTCCAGACTACAAATTGTATAGTATACAATGTTAATGAAAGTTAATGTAGTGCAGTAACCGATAGGTCGCTGGTTCGAGCCCAGCACGAGGAGCCATAATATTAGAGCCAAGCAAGATAAAGAAAATTGCAAGGCTCTATTTTTTATATTTCCCATATTTTTCCCATATTAGTTTTATACAACAATATCATCGAGTAAACTTGCTGTAGCGCTTTTATCTTCTGGAAATACAAATATATAGTATTTTTCTGTGATTTTCATACTATTATATCATCAAGTAAATTTTTAGTAACTTTTTTGATTTTTGGGAATATAACAAAAACACTTGTTTTATATTAAGTTCTATTATATAATAATGGGGGTGATATTTATATGAAAAAGACATGTGAAATATGTGAGAAGATGTTTGATACAGAAAGTTACACTAGAATTTACTGTTATGATTGTAGTGGAGAATCAACAAGGTTTGATAATCAGTCTAGAAAACATCAGAAAACAATTTTAAGATGTAGTATGAAATTACAAGGAATTAAAATATTAGGTGGAAAATGCTGCATATGTGGCTATAAAGAGTGTATAGATGCTTTAGAATTTCACCATAAAAAACAAAGTGAAAAGGAATTTAAATTAGGCTCAGGTAATACTATGTCATGGAAGGAATATAAAAGTGAACTAAAAAAGCGTATACTTGTTTGTTCGAACTGCCATAAAGAAATTCATAGTAAGACAGGATGCAATTATCGAAAAACAATAAAAAAGTATTGACAAACAAAAAAAGAAGTTATATAATATCTTCGTAAGAAATTATGGAGGTATTTTTATGAGAGTAACAGGTAAAAGTGGATTAGGTGATATCCTAGGAAAGTTTCTAAAGATATGCTTTTGGGGAGGAATAATCTTACTTGCAATATTACCATTTGCATTATATGCTTTAGGACTAAATCTAAACACAACAGCGATAGTAATATATCCAAATGGGATAGTATTGATTGTTATGGCACATCAATTTATTAAATTATTTGAAAGCCTAAAAAATGAAGATCCATTTTGTGAAAATAATGTGAGGACATTAAAGAAAACAGCAATAGCAGCGATTGTGGAAGCAGGATTTTGGCTCATAGATATAATTTATGAAATAGCTCTTGTAAAGGTTTTTGACATAGTTATTATAGTTGTTCTAATATTTTTATGTGTTCTATTTTTAGCAGTTGCAATAGCCTTATATATTTTGGCAGAATTGTTTAAAGAAGCAACAATATATAAAAGGGAAAATGAATTAACAATCTAAAATAGGTCCAAAAAGAAAAGAAGAAAGGATATTGATTATGATAATAGTAAATTTGGATGTAATAATGGCAAAGAGAAAAATAAGTTCACAACAGCTGGCAGAAAAGCTAGAGATAACACCTGCAAATTTATCTATACTTAAGACTAATAAAGGTAAAGCAATTAGATTTTCTACTTTAGATAAAATATGCGAGGTTCTAGAGTGCACGCCAGGAGATATATTAGAATATAGGGAAGGGGAGAAAAAAAATGATTAATATATTTGTAGCATCAATAATTTTTGGAATATGGAGTATAATCTTATTTTTTGAGAAATCAATAGGGTTATCAATACTATTATTTGTAGCACCATTTACAATATATATAATTTGCAAATTAGAAAAGAAGGAAAGAGTAGTAAATAGAAAGGCGAAGTTTTTAATGATACCAATACTTTTACTATCAGCTACATATTTTATATATAATAACAAATTTTTTAATATCATAAATGTTTGGCTAATCATAGTACTTGTAGCATATATGCTATATAAGCTTTTAAATGAGGATATAAAATATAATTTCTCATTAATCACAAACACACTAAAGATGTATTTTAAACCATTTAGTTTTATAGAGACGACTTTTGATAAATTGGCGAATAGTTTTGCCGAGAGAAAGAAGGCAAAAAATAAAAATGATAATACAGACAGAATGAAAAAAATAGCAAAAGCGATAGTTATTACTTTCCCAATTTTATTAGTTGTTATTGTGTTACTTGCCTCAGC
>JAAVZQ010000029.1 GCA_022791735.1 Clostridia bacterium | reverse complement strand
TCTGTACCACAAATTGTTAGTTTTTCTAGTTCATATCCTTCATCTGCCTTAATGTTTATAACTTTTGTTTCATCTTTTCTAAGTGTAATCATAGTCTCTGATGTGCCTTGATTATCAAGTGCTCTTGCTTCACTAGTTGTAGCTGATTTTACTTTGCCACCATCTGTTGCAGTTAAAACTACTGATTTTTCTTTTGGTTCTACTGTTCCATCATCTTCAACTACTGCTACTGCAAATGGACTAAATGAATCACACATTATAATCAATCCATATTCAGTAACTATACATGGAATTTCCTCTACACCTGTTACTTCTCCTGTTGCCGCATCTGTTATAAAGTGATATGCCTTAAATGTAACTCCTGCATCTTCTGGTCCATAACCTGCTGGGAATCCAACTGATAATTTTAGTTTGTGTCCTGTTTTTACAACATATTTTCTACATACATTTAAAGATATGTCATAAGTTTCACTTGCTATTACATTTTGCGTTCCTGCATTTACATTTTCTGGATCTTTTGGTTGTTCACCCATTAAATCTAGCATTGCATTTGTTTTTTCTGGTGTTGTTCTTGTTGTAACAAGTGCTATTCTACTACTTAATTTATCTGATACTGACTCTCCATCTTTAGTAGTCCATCCATTCATTGATAAATCTTCGTCTTCCATAAGCATTGGTTTAGCAAATACATTCCAGCTTTTTGCTTTATTCATACTAAAAGCACATGCTATAGGATTGTCAGCTCCATAATATATCTCTAAAGGTGCTTTTCCACTATTTTTGCCAACTAATCCAGTAATATAGATTGTATAACTTGCGTTATCATCTGCATACATTTTACTAGGTTTAAAATCAAATGTTATTTTGTTTGTTCCATCAAACCTAAAGTTTGTTATAATATCTGAGCCTTCTGGTGTTACTATTTCACCAGTTAGTCTTCTTATTACTAATTTGTATCCCGCTTGCGCTCCTTCTTCTAATACTAAAGTATCATCATATGTAATTTCTGCCTTATATGTGCTTCCTACTGTAACATTTTGAGTTGGTGGTGGTACTTGTTTCTTTATATATGGCTTGGATTTATATGTTCCACTTGGATTATATATTTTCCCTGTTTGTGCTACAAAGTCTGATTCATCTCCTTGATATGTTAAAACTTCCAAACTATTACCACTAGGTGCTAAAGTTGTTACTGCAAATTCTACATATTCTGAATTTGGTACAGATATATAAAGGTGGTCATCATAATCTAAGAATCCTCCTGATACATATTGTGTTGGGTCCATATATCCCCAATTACCTTCAATCCATATTTCATCTCCTGGTCTATATTCATGATATTTCATTAATATATATCTGCCATCCTTTTTAGCTTCTGCATATCCTTTACCATTATAGCTTATATAAAAATCTCCTGCTTGATAATCTTCTGTTTGCGTACCTTCTTGTTTATATTTTATAAGTAATCCTTTATCATTTATAATAGAATCAATTCCATAGTCTTCAACTTGTATTTCAGGATATTTAAACACATAATTTCCTGCTGCTTCAACTGTTTCTAAAGGTGTATGTTCTTTATTCATTGTTTCTGCTCCAACAAGGCAATATCTTGTGTTTTCAAAGCCATCTACAATATCCCATCCTGGTTCTTTTTCTTCCTTTTGAGCTTTATCAAAAATCTCAGGATGTATACGTACAATTGGATCGTCAAGAGTTGCATCTATTGCATACCATACTTTCTCTATGGCTCTTGTTTCTGTCTCTTTCTCTATTTGAACATAGTTCCACATATGTGGTACTGCAGCTGAACCTTCATATTGGTGAACTCCTTGTACAAGGATAGAATTCATACCTACTTTATCCAAAACTGTTTTTAGTGCCCTTGCATATCCTTCACATACTGATTTCTGCGTAATAAGAGCTCCATAAGGTGTCCCTATAAACCCTGCTTCTGACTCTAGGCAATCGCTTTCTAAACTATATTTTGTATTTTTAATTATCTCATTGTGTACATACTTTATTTTCTTAATTGTAAGATTTTCTCCTGCTTCTGCCACAAGAGCATTTGTTTCTGTAGCAATTTCATCTACTCTATCATTAAATGCTACTATTGCACTTTCTACTTGCTCTTTGCTCGAAAATCCGTCTACATAATAATTCTTTAGATTTCCTGAGCCAAGATTTGCATGATATACTCCTTCAGCATCTTTTGTTACTCTCAAATTAAGTTTTTGAAAATTTACATAAAACACTTCTGGATAATCTGCATAAAATGCATATCTTGCAGCATTCATTGCTGTCTTTAATTCAGCATTTCCTTTCATATAGTCTTCAAGTTGTGCTTGTGTTACATATTTGCCATTTTCTGCAATGTCAAAACTTTCTGTTCCTGTCTTTAAAATGCCTTTACTATACATTTCATAAATTCCATCGTATACTCTTTTTCCTAAAGTATTAAGCTGGTCATAATGGAATTTTCCAGTATTTATATCCAATAAATCCTCTACATTTCCAGTCTGTGCTGACACAAAATTGCTAAAGTTAATAAAACTGAATTCGGCTATAATTAATATAGCCAATAATATAAGTGATATTAGCTTTTTTGATTTCATAAAATCCTTCCTCCTTTTTACCTTTGTAATTATATTTTATAACACTTTAATTATAACATATACTTATCGACTATTCAACCTTTTATATATTAAAATTTTGCTTTATATTACAATTTGTTTTAATTAATGACAAACTCGCTTTTATGCTAATAAATTAGCATAAAAGCGAGTTATATGATTATTTTATTAGTCCAATTATCATTAATTTTATTCTAGCAATATCATTCATTGTTATTTGTCCGTCTCCATCAAGGTCACCTATTTCTAGATCTTCACCTTGTAATAAATTTAATTTTATACAATGTAATTTCAATTTTGCTAAATCATTTGGAGTTATTTTTCCATCTTTATCTAAATCTCCTTTTATTACAGGTGTAATCCAGTCCACTTTTGCTGTATGTGTTTTTACTTCCCAATTGTTAGTATCTAATACGTTTTTATACTCAAAAGTAAATTCTCCATTTTCTGTAAATGTATATGTATTACTTTTATTATTATTTACGATTTCTACATTTACATTTTTACCCTCTGTATCAATTATATATGGATTTATTGTTGCTACAACAGGCTTACTAGTTGGTGCTGTGGTACTATATGTAATATCACTTGCAAGTATTGTAGTATCATTATCTATATAATCCACTTTTATACTTTTATATGCCATATTACTTGCTTTATCAAGTAGTTTAAATTCATACTCTCCACTTGTTTCAAAGGTATGTTCAAGTGGATTTGTTATAGATTGTCTTATACCTCTTAATACTTCTTTGTCCTCAGCTGATATAGTTTCAGGATCTATAGAATTTCCTTCAGCATCAAAATATTCTTCACTATCAGCAGTAATTACACCATCTCTTACTGTTGCACTGTAAATAGCAACATTTTCAGCTACACCCGTTGTGTTTTTATATGTAACTTTGGTTACTATTCCATTTTCGTCTACTTCAGTTGTCTTATATATATCACCAGAAGCATCTAAATATTGAATAGCTACTACTTTTCCGTCTTTTACTTCTATATAGTTCATTTTTTCATTGTTTTCATTTAATAAGTATACATTTTCATTGATATCACCCAATAGAACTACTAAATTCCTATCATTATCTAGATTATATTTAATCTCAGCTGTTGGTATATCTTTATCAATCCATGTAACATTAGCTGTTGCACTACCTTTAGTACCATTCTCATCTACAAACTCAAATGTAAACGGTTTATTATTTTCTGTAAATACATAAGTATCACTTCCACCATTATTGGTAATAGTAATTTTTGTACTTGGATTTACAAGTCTTGCAATAACTTCTCCGTTTGTTGTAGTATCTGGGCTGTAAGCTATATCTGCTGTTGGAATTAATGCGCGATTTGTTACATCTTCATAAAAGTTAAACATTCTAACTGTAAACCAATTTCCATTTGACGCTCTATTTGCTACTATTTTTACATATTGTACTTCTGGATGATTTTCTATTTCAAAATTTTTAGTATTGTTAAATCCAAATTCATATGCATTGGCATTACCTGTATATTGCAAATTGGTCACTGTTTTTAAAACTTCCCAATTTTCTCCATCCATACTTCCATAAATTGTTCCATCTATTATTCTTCCATTTCCTCCAGCGCCTGGTACATATTCTACCTCTGAGAGATTAATCGGGCTATCTAATTTAATTGTTATAAATCTTTGTGTATCTGTTCCATTCCATGCCGAATGCCAATTTGTATTGTAATTTCCGTCAATTGCGTTTGTCGCATGTCTGCCTTGGCTTGTTGCTTCAGTAGAAACTCCTGCAATTGATAAACGTGCTATTGGTACATATTTTCTTATATCTGTATCATTATTTGGAGTAAATCTATAAAGTTCTGTTGCTTCACTTGCAAGTTTTGTTCCTGTCGCTGCTTGCCTTACTTGCACAGTTTTATTTCCTGTTAAATCTGGTGAAGCTACTTTATATGAAATCCAATTATCATTCTCATTATAACGCCATTCTGTATTTAAATTAACTCCTATTACCCTATTTTCTAAATCATTAGCATAAAGATTTGCTATATTTGCCTGTGTTGTTATATCAATCTTATATAAATTTTCTGCTTCATATCCTGTACCAACAATATGAATATATATGTCATTTTCTGCTGTAATACTATTTATTTGATTTTTTGTTAATTGCAACTTATGTGGCTCATTTGCTGTAAATGAAACTTCTGTATAATTCTGCTTTCCTGCTAGTGCTTTTGCCTCTCCTCCTAAACAATAATCCCAACGGATTCCACTAGTATCATATCTACTTGATAATACAATCTTTCCTGCATCTTCTCCATCAAATGAAAATGTTGCAAGTGTTTTATCTAATTTTCCTAATAAATGGTTTGCTTCTATTCTTGTTACAGACGGTTGTAAAACTTCACTGCCATTATAAGTTGAACCTTCTTCTAATGTTCTAGTTTGTAAAAGAGTAAATCTAAATGAGTTTTCTACACTTGTCAATTTTGGTTTGATTAAATTTGTTAAGTGGTACATTGGAAGTGGAAAACATTTTAAATTTTCTGCTAAGTCTTCTGCTAAATCATAGTAATCATTTTCTGTCTTTGTAGTACTTTGATTATATACATTAATTAACCCATACCATGCATCTATGTTTATAGGTTGTATTTCTATTGCTTTTCTATATATTTCTTCTTGTTTTGCTAAATCCCCATTATATAGTTTTGCACGCATAACTTCTTCTTCACATTTTACTAGATTATCATAGTTGTTTATTGCTTCTTGTGCAAGTATCATATATACTACAGAATATCCTCTACTATATCTATCATTTCCCCAACCTAGTAACATTCTTTCGCCTTTTTCTGATAATGTCCAACCGCTTACATCATTATCTATTCCCCAGTAACCTTTTCCATAAGCTGGATTTGCTGGGTCATCAACTTTTGTATAGTATAGAAGGGCTGCATGTCCTGGTTGCCCAATAACTGTTGCTGGTATTCCATGTGTTGTACGAATGTTTGAGCCTGTTTTTGATATACCTCCACAAACTGCTCCAGTTCCAAATTTGTTTCTAAAATTCATCCATACTTTGTATAGTTTATAGTCTGTAGTACCTCTTGTTATCTTTATTGTATATGTTGGATTCTCTTTTCCTCCTGGTATAGTGTATTCTAAATCAAACATTCCTGTTTTTTCTTCACTATCTTTTGCATTTTTTATACCAAATTGCTCATTAAAATACGCTTTATTTGCTTCATCATAATAAATCGAATTTCCGTAATTTGGCCATACATAAGCCATATATGGGTGTGGTGTTAAATACGACCATACTCTACTTTGATTTTCATCTATGTTTTGTTGCACATATGCATTTAACCATAGAATTTCTTCATCATCTATTGCATTATTCATTATAAAGCGCATTTCTTCAATTTGCAAAGTTTCAAACCATGGTGTAATATCTATTACTGGTTCACCTTCATCATTTCTAGTTACTACAAGTTTTTCATTTTTATGCAAATATTTAAATATTGCATAACGTTTAAGTGCATCTGATTGATTTTCTGCTGCGCTTGGTTGCATCCATAGTCTAACTGGTTGTGCATGTGTTAAAGAAAGTGTAATTGCCATTTTTTTGTATAAATCTCCATAAGTTAAGTTTGGATTCCACTTGTTTCCTAGACGTGTTGTATTTGTAAAATCTATTTCATATTCATTGTAAAGTCTAGAAAGTTGAGTTAATGAACTATAATAGTTCCCACCCTCTGGTGTTCCTCCTAGTACATATAATTTAAGAACATCTGGTGTTTCTGTAAGCCATTCGTATGTTGCTTCATTTTCTTCACTTGCACTTAAAAATTTTCTTAATGCAAATGTTCCTACATTGTTAATAAGCTCTCTTTTGAAAAGTAAAGTTTCATACTCTTTACGCTTTGCTTCTGTTAAATTTGCTGTATTCCCATTTGGAAACTTATTCTTTATTTCATTATCTAATTCTTCTATATCTGGTACTAACTCTTCTCCTGGTTCTTTATATGTAGATTTTATCAATTTTGCATCAGCATAAACAGAATGGTCATTTCCATTAGCACCATTATCATTTGCTATTAATCTTAAAAACTTCTCATTTTGTATATTTATTTTAACAAAAGTGGCATTATCTCCTGCTCTTACTACATCTGGGTTTTCAGGTGTTTGCAAATTCCATGTTTTTCCGTCACTTGAAGTATAAATATAGAATTTTACACCATTGCTTGAACTTGAAGCAGTTTTATTCAAACCTATATATGCTGTAAAAAAGTCATATTGACTATAATTAGTAAAATCATATATTAGTTCAGAACTTGCATGTGCCCATATACCTTTTGGGAAAGAGTAATATCCTCCTTCTATTTTTACAGATATTAGTGAATTATCACTTGCTTTATCTAATCCAATACTTCCCCAACCTGATTGTGCTTTTTTTACTGCTCCATCATTTTTTGCATGTATATCAGATAAATATATAAAATCTTGTTCTTCACCTACACCATATTTTTCTAATGGTACATTTATTGTTTCAATTATAGTTTCTTTTGCACTACTTATTTCTTCATCAGTTTTCTCTAAAAAGCTATTTCTTAGTGATAAAAATACCATCAATATTAAAACAAAACTACTAATGGTTATAAATAATAGTTTTACTTTTTTATTTTTCATATTCCTTTTCACCTAAAATACCTCCATTTTCCTAAATATTATATATATTATAACATATTTTTCTATTTAAGTAAACATTTATTCTAAAATTCTATATGTATGCCTCTATAATCATAATAATTATAATCTGATAGTCTTTTCCAAAAAGCATCAAATGTGTGTGCTGCCACTCATATTCCCCCCTCTTTCTATTAACATTTTATTTGCATTTTCTCTATTTTGTTAACAAATAAGCAGTAATTTATTTTACCATATTACTTGATTTCACATATAATACTAGTTCCTTTTTCAATGCTAATTCCTTTTTTAGGAATTTGTTCAGTTATTGTTGTCACTGATTTATCTATTCCTGTTTCGTCTTGCACATTTAGCTTAAGTGCTAAGCCGTACATCCTCTAAAACTTTATTTGCTTCTTTTATTGTAAGTCCAATAATATTTGGGACTGTTACTTTTTCTTTTTTTTCTTCTTCTTTTTTTACTTCCATATATGGAAGCACCTCACTTAAAATCTTTCCTGCTGTTGGCGCCGCAACCGCACCTCCTTGGTGTATTTTGTCGCTACTAATCCACGATTACATATATGAGTAAAATAATCTGGGGAAAAAATTAAAAGAAAAAATAAAAAAACAAAGACACCTATGATATAATTTTGTTAGTG
>JAAVZQ010000003.1 GCA_022791735.1 Clostridia bacterium | reverse complement strand
CGTAAGCGACCAAACGAGCTTTGCGAGTGCGAAATGGAGTAACCGACATATTAAGCTACGTAGTAGCGTACAGATTAGAGGTTACGACACCAAGGTGTTCGAAAAAAATCATATATATCTTCCCGTGGCAGGACAGGTGAAGCTATAAAGCTGTGAATTATAACGTAAGTGCTGTGAAATTTGTTAAAGTTTTATTAAAATATTGAAAAATATCTTTGATTTATGGTAAAATGTAAAAGTAAATTCATTTAAGGGGGATTTTAGTATGGAATACAAAATCGTAGGAAAAACTGTACCATCAGTTGAAGTTAAACTTAATAAAGGTGAGGCTATGTATACACAAAAAGGTGGTATGACATGGCAAACTGAAGGAATAAAAATGGCAACAAATGCACGTGGTGGTGTGATGAAAAGTTTAGGCAGAATGTTTACAGGTGAATCTATATTTATGAATACGTATACATCTGAAAAAGATGGAGCAGAGATTGCTTTTGCAACTACTGTACCAGGAGATATTAAGGCAATCAATTTGTCTGAGTATCCAAAGGGAATTACAATGCAAAAGGGATGCTTTCTTTGTGCTCAGCCTGATGTAGAGCTAAGTGTAGCTTTTTCTAAAAGATTTTCAGCAGGACTTTTTGGTGGAGAAGGATTTATTCTTCAAAAAGCAGAAGGTAAAGGAATGCTATTTTTAGAAATAGATGGTGATCCAATTGAGAAGGAGCTTGCAGCAGGAGAGGTTTTGAAGGTTGACACAGGTAATGTTGTTGCTTTTGAAAGTTCGGTTTCTTATGAAATTGAAACTATAAAGGGATTAGGTAATATTTTCTTAGGTGGAGAAGGATTATTCTTGACAAAGCTTGTAGGACCAGGAAAAGTTATTATCCAATCTCAAAACTTTGGTGATTTTGCAGGAAGAATTATTTCATTAATGCCATCTAGATAGAATAAACAAATCTCGCGGTCTTGAGACCTTTTCTGTATTATTAAACTTTTACTATTCTAATTTAAGGTCTTGAAGAAGCGTAAATAAAAATGCACTTCATTATGAAGTGTATTTTTTTTTTTTGTAAAAGCACTTGACAGTTGAATACATATTCAATTATAATATAGGTAATAAAAGTTGAACGTTTACTCAACTGTTTGCATAATATATAAGGAGGAAAGCATGGCAAGAAATGAATTTATATGTGATTGTAATGTAATTCATAAGGAATTAGTAGAGGCAACTATTAAAAATATGCCAAATGAAGATTTATTTTATAAGCTTGCAGAATTTTTTAAGATTTTAGGTGATACAACAAGAGTAAGAATTTTGTATGCATTAGATAAAAATGAAATGTGTGTATGTGATATTGCAAATGTTCTTGGCATGTCTAAGTCGTCTATTTCACATCAACTTGGGACTTTAAGAAGAAGTGGAATAGTTAAATGTAGAAAACAGGGTAAAGAAGTTTTTTACATGTTAGATGATGAACATGTAAGAGAAGTATTTGAAATAGGTGCTGAGCATATCAAACATAGAGGATAGAAAAGAAAGGATGATTTATATGAAAAGTAGATTTAAAATTAAAGGATTGGATTGTGCAAATTGTGCAGCTGAGCTTGAAAGAGCAATAGAAAAAATTGATGGAATAGATAATGTAAGTATCAGTTTTATGGCTGAAAGGATGGAGCTTGAATTTGAAGATGTAAAAAAAGAGGAGATAATGAAGAAGTTAAATAAAGTTATAAAAAGGGAAGAACCAGATGTTAAGATAGAAGAGGTTTAGGGGGGACAAAAGATATTATGAAGAATAAATTAAGTGGAGTTATAATAGCATTTGTTTTTTATTTACTTGCAATATTTCTTAAATTTAGTAATGACTGGATAAATATTGTTTTGTTTATAATAAGTTATTTGTTTGTAGGTTTTGGAGTATTAAGAAAGGCAATAAGGAATATTTTTAGGGGCAAAGTTTTTGATGAGAATTTTCTTATGTCTCTTGCAACAATTGGAGCTTTTGCAATTGGTGAATATCCAGAGGCTGTGGCTGTTATGCTCTTTTATCAAGTAGGAGAGCTTTTTCAAAGTTATGCTGTTGATAAGTCAAGAAAGTCTATTTCAAGTCTTATGGATATAAGACCTGATGTTGCAAATGTCTTAAGAGATGATAAGGTGTGCGAGGTTGCACCAGATGAGGTAAAAATCGGAGAAGTAATTATTGTTAGACCAGGTGAAAAAATTCCATTAGATGGGTGTATTATCTCTGGAAGTTCGAGTTTGGATACAAAGGCTCTTACTGGTGAGAGTGTTCCAAGAGAAGTGCAAGATGGGGATGAGGTTTTAAGTGGTACTATAAATATAAATGGTGTAATAAAGATAAAGGTTATAAAGGAATTTGGTGATTCAACTGTAAGTAAAATTTTGGATTTAGTAGAAAATGCAAGTAGTAAAAAATCGAAATCTGAGAATTTTATCACAAAGTTTGCTAAATACTATACTCCAACTGTTGTAATAATTGCTTTGATGCTTGCATTTATTCCACCAATTTTATTAGAAGGAGCAAGTTTTTCTAATTGGATTTATAGGGCACTTTCATTTTTAGTTGTGTCATGTCCTTGTGCTTTGGTTATATCAATTCCACTTAGCTTTTTTGGAGGAATTGGAGGTGCTTCTAAACTTGGAATTTTGATAAAGGGTAGTAATTATCTAGAGGCTTTATCTAAAACAGAGGTAGTTGTTTTTGATAAAACAGGTACTTTGACAGAGGGTGTTTTTGAGGTACAGGAGATTTGTGCAGTAGATATTCCTAAGGAGGAGTTGTTAGAGATTACTGCTTATGCTGAGAATTATTCAACACATCCTATTGCAGAATCTGTAAAAAGAGCTTATGGTAAAGAAATTTACGAAGAACAGATTGAGAGTGCAGAGGAATTATCTGGATTTGGCATTTTGGCTAAAATAAAGGGGAAAGATGTATTAGTTGGAAATGAGAAGTTGATGGCTGAAAAGAGTATAGAGTTTACTAAGTGTAATGGAATTGGGACTATTTTATATGTTGCAATAAATAATAAATATATGGGATATATTTTGATTGCTGATAAGATAAAAGATGATTCTGTTATGGCAGTAAAGGGATTAAAGAAAAATGGAATTAAGAAAACTATAATGCTAACTGGAGATAGGAAAGAAGTGGGAGAAGCTGTTGCAAATGAACTTAGTATTGATAAGGTATATACTGAACTTTTACCAAATGACAAGGCGGATAAAGTTGAGAGTTTAAAAAATGAGCTTGCAAGCAAAGGTAAACTTGCTTTTGTAGGAGACGGTATAAATGATGCACCTGTTCTTGCAATGTCTGATATTGGAATTGCTATGGGTGGACTTCGGTTCTGATGCTGCAATAGAAGCTGCTGATATAGTTATTATGACTGATGAACCTTCAAAACTTGTAAACGCAATTAATTTATCTAAAAAGACTATGAGAATTGTTAAGGAAAATATTGTTTTTGCGATTTTTGTGAAAGTTCTTGTGTTAGGACTTAGTGCAATTGGCATATCTACTATGTGGGAGGCTGTTTTCGCGGATGTAGGTGTTTCAGTAATTGCAATAATTAATGCACTAAGAATGCTTAGAGTAAAGCCGTAATTTATATATGCAAAAAGCCTTTGGCACCTGCCAAAGGCTTTTTGCTTTATGGAAGATTAATTGCTATTTTTGGAACGTTTTTTATCTATTAATGCGTGACAATATGATGTAGCATATATAACAGTCAAAATAACAAACATCATCAAAAGAATTAAAAGAGTATAGAGAAAAAACAGTTCACTATTAGATATAATTACTTGTTTTACATATTCTTGCTCCGTATTAGCAGACCTATCAATATGCATAACTTTGTAGTTTTTATCGAGTGTAACAGTTACATTGTAATCGAAATATCCATAAGTAAGTTCGATTGCTTCATCAGAAATTATTGGATCACATAAGCTGTGAACAGCCCCTTTAAGTCCTACAAGGTCTATCCCTATTCCTTCATGAACGTAAGGAATGTATGCTTGCTCCAGTTTTTGGAAATCCTCTTCTGGGTAATCTAACACTGAAAAATCGCCATACAATAACGTGGCTACAAGAACTATACAAGATGCTAGAGCTACCATAACAAATATAAAAATTATCTTGGATTTGTTTTAGGCATTATCCCACAGTTTGTATAAATACCGCTTTTCTTCCATTTTGTTTCCTCCTCAAAAAAATTTTTAATATGTGTATATTATTAACCTGCAAACACAGGAGAGTTTTATAAGATAAGTTTTTCTTATAAACATTTAAATTATATCAAAATATAACATTAATGTCAACATAATTAAGAAGATATATAGAGACCTGCTTGCGGTTTTATGTAAATTATAGTATAATAAATAAGATAAAACCTGAAAGGAGGTTTTGAAATGGCATCCCATGAAGAGCAAGACTATTGTTTTGTGAAGTGTAGCGACTGTGGCCAATCTGTAAAAGTTGCATGGGGAGACGCCATCCAATGTCCGTATTGTGGGCAATGGGTAGCATCATGGCAAGTGGACGACTAAGACGATCAAAAAGCAAAGGCGGTGCTACTAGCACCGCTTTTGCAAGGTTTTATCAACTCTTGACTAACTGGATTTTTCGAATTTCTTCATACCCTAAAATTGCATATTGCTCTGGAATTTGGGCTAAATTGTATAGATAATTTAGCCAATCAGCGTAGCTTAATGGGTTATATGAACCTTTTTCTTCATATTCTGCTTTGGCTTGCATAACTTGCTCATAAGGCATTAAAATCCCATAGGCTAGTGTATTTGCGAATAACTCGGATGTTGATTCATACAGGCTAAACTCACCTCGTGCAATTGGCAAAACTTTAAGTGGCTGAATTTCATTTTTATTAGTCAATATATAACGAGCTAGTTCATGGGCAATATAATATCTTTTTGCATATTCTGAAAGAGTTTCTTCAATTTTAATTGTTCCAGTAATTTCGCCGATACTGCAACCATATCGCCGAATTCTCAATGTTGTCTCTGCCAATTTTACAAATCCACCGTAACTATCACGTTCTATAGCATTTAAATCACATAATGAAGTTTCATAGATAATCAACCCGCAGTTATATGCGAGTTGCCGAACTGGAATTGGCATTTTATAATCTTTTCCAAGATGAGTAGACAGAAATTCACTTGCATAGTCAAAGAGATAAGAAATCAGCCGTAAATGTTCGTTATAATTAGCTTGCATAATAGTTTGATTAATTTCTTGCATGGTAAAAACCTCCTAAATTTAATATGGTTTAGTACTTTGATATAAAACATTCACTTGGAATAATAATAGAATTTTATCATATTTTACATAAGATTACAATATTAAAATGCTAAGTTTCAAAATGAGGTACGATACTTTGATGATATATAATGCTGTACACTAACCTAGACATTTCTAGGTCTATTATTTATTAATTCTGCTATTTTATAAGACATTAATATTAATTATTGATAAGCAAAAGTCCAGCCTTATATAGACTGGACTTTTATGCATATATGAGCTCAAATTTGAAAGCTCATAAGATTTAATTATTTTGGGAACAGTACGCTTTTAGAAATTTTGCTATGTTCGGGAAAGCAGATAATCTTTCGTGAGTAAACTCATCAAGAGTTTGACCAGAATTCTCAAAGTCATCTAAAAGAGGAGAAATATTTTTTATAATTTTTGATAAAGAAGAATTACACCAAATCAACATAACACAAAAGACGTGCATACTATATAAGTATAGGAGGCAAAGATAAAGTAAACGACGTATTATATAGTATTGCAGGAATACTAATACCTTTTGCTGGAACAAGTTTAGGAAGTAGTTTAGTATTCTTTATGAAAAAAAATATGAATGAAAAGTTTAGAAAATTGACTGTTGGATTTGCTGCAGGAGTTATG
>JAAVZQ010000028.1 GCA_022791735.1 Clostridia bacterium | reverse complement strand
AAAATATGGTCAAAATAGTGCAGTAGTTAAAACATATATGGCACACCATCAAGCACTTATTTTACTTTCAATAAATAATTTAATAAATGATAATATTTTGCAAAATAGATTTATGAAAAATCCAGAAATAGAAGCAGTAGATATTCTTTTGCAAGAAAGAATGCCAAGTGACATGCTAATTACAAAAGAGAAGAAAGAAAAAACCAAGAAAAAGAAATTTACAGGATATGATAATTATATTGAAAATAGATATACAAATATAGAACCATTTAGAAGAAAATGCAATGTGCTTTCAGGTGAAGATTATCTAATAGAAATAGATGATAAGGGAAATGGATATAGCAAATATAAAGATATTTTGATAAATAAATATAAAGAAACATCAGATGTTCCTTGTGGTATATTCTTCTATATTAGAAATCTATCTACTGGAGATATATGGAAGGCGAACTACGAAAATGGAGAAGATAACAAATATGAGGCTGTTTTTTCAGAAGATAAAGCTAAATTTACAAAAGTAAAAAATGGAATAGAAAGTTCTGTAAGAATAACTACTGGTTCAGCACTTGGAAGTGAGATAAGAAGTATAAAACTAAAAAATAATCTAGAAAAACCAGTAGACTTAGAAGTAATTAGCTATTTTAGACCAGTACTTTCAAGAATAGAAGATGATATTTCACATCCTGCGTTTAACAATCTATTTTTGAAATATAAAAGGTCCAAAAATGGAGATATACTAGTAAAAAGAAATGCAAGAGGAGAAGGTGAAGAATTTTGCCTTGGTACAAATCTATTTGTAGAAAATTATGAAAATAGTAGTTTAGAATATGAAATAGACGAAGCAAAGATAGAAGATGTTTTGAAGCGGAAAGCTTGACTTTTCAAATAGTATTGGACTTGTTACAGAAGGTTGTATAGCAATAAAAAGAAAAATTAGGATAAAAGCACAGGATGAGGCTACTTTAAATTTAGTAATAACAGTTTCAAAAGATGAAAAAGAAGTACAAAGTAACCTAGAATATTATAGAGTAGAGGAAAATATAAAACAGGAATTTAATATCGCAAGAGCCAGAGCAGAGGAAGAAGCAAGATATCTAAATGTAACCAAAACAGATTTTGAGAACCTAAATGCAATTTTGCCTTACATTATACATCAAAACCCAATGAGGTCTATGTATATGAACGAATTAAATGAAAAAGAGTACAAACAGAGTGATTTCTGGAAATATGGCATTTCTGGCGATATACCAATAATTTTAGTTAAAGTTCAATATATAAATGATGTATATGTTGTAAGAGAAATTTTGAAAATTCATGAAATACTAAGAGCTAAGGGAATAAAGCTAGATATTTGTATTCTAGATTATGAAAAAAATGTGTATGAAAGATATGTAAAAGACCAAATAATACAAGAAATATTAAATATGCAAATTGGGTACTTGCAAAATGTAAGTGGAGGAATATTTTTACTAAATGCAAATGAGATAGAAGATGAGGACTTGTTTAAGTTTAAAGCAAATATTATTATAAATGCTTCAAATGGCAATGTGTTAGAAAGCATCAAAGAAATGGAAGATAAATACTTTAGACAAACAAAAAATATTGGAGTTACTGGCAAAATAGAAGCAGATAATAGAGAGTATGAAGTAATTAAGCCAAATATTGATATAGAAAACTTGAAATTCTATAACGGTTTTGGTGGATTTTCAGATGATGGAAAAGAATATATCATAAGACAAAATAGAGATTTGAAGCTTCCTACAACATGGAGTAATATACTTGCTAATAAAAATTTTGGAACAATTATAACAAACAACATGGGAGGTTTTACGTATAGCAAAAATAGTAGATTAAATAGAATAACTAGTTGGGCAAATACACCTGCAAATGATGTTCCGTCAGAGATAGTTTATCTAAGAGATTTAGATAGCAAAGAAGCTTGGACATTAAATGCAAATGTTATGGAAGACGAAGAAGACTATTATATGATATATGGTTTTGGATATGTGAAAGAATTTCATGCAAGTAAAGGGATTATTCAAGAGACAGAAGTATTTGTACCAATAAATGATAATGTGAAAATAAATATTATAAAACTCAAAAATACTTTATCTGAAAAAAGAAGATTAAAGTTAGTCTACTATATTAAGCCAGTACTTGGAGAAGATGAAACAAAAACGACTGGAAACATTAACTTAGAGTTTGATAAAGACAAAAATATACTATTTGCAAAAAATATCTATGGAGAAACTTTATCAAAAAATGTTTTTGTGTCAAGTAGTGAGGAGATAAAGTCATATACAGGAAATAAGCTAAGTTTTATTGGAAGCGGAAATCTGGAAAAACCAGATGCAATCTTTGGAGCAGATTTAAGTATGGAAAATGCACTAGGTGTACCTTCGTGTATTGCTGTGGAAATGGAAATAGAACTAGAGGCCTACGAAGATAAAAAACTTGTGTTAATGCTTGGAGAAGAAGAGGAAAAAGAAGCGGTTACAAAAGTTGTAAATAAGTATAAGGATTTAGTAGAAGTAGAACAGAGCTTAAGAGAAACAAGAGATTATTGGGGAAGTCTTTTAAGAAGAGTACAAGTAAAAACAAACAATGAAGAAATAGATTTTATGCTAAATCGGTTGGGCAATGTATCAGACAATTGTATGTAGATTGTATTCAAGAAGTGCATATTATCAATCTGGTGGAGCTTATGGATTTAGGGATCAATTACAAGATAGTTTATCATGCAAATATTTAGATGTAGACATACTAAAAAATCAAATATTAAAACACGCAAGACATCAGTTTGAAGAGGGTGATGTAGAACATTGGTGGCATGATGATACAAAACGTGGAATAAGGACTAGATTTTCAGATGACCTTTTATGGTTAGTATATAGTGTGTGTGAATATATTGAATTTACAAATGATTTTAGTATACTTGATGAAGAGGTACCATATTTAAGAGGAAATTTACTAGGAATTGGAGAAGACGAAAAATATGATATTCATGAAGAAAGTGAACTAAAAGAAAGTATATATAAACATGCAATAAAAGCAATAGAAAAGGCTTTAGATTTTGGAGAAAATGGACTTCCTAAGATTGGCTCACGGAGATTGGAATGATGGATTAAATACAGTCCGGAAACAAGGGAAAAGGAGAGAGTGTATGGCTTGGATTTTTCCTATATGATATACTAAATAGATTTAATGAAATTTGCAAAGAGTATGGAAAACTTGATTATATTGCAAAATATGAGAAAATAAAAGAAAACTTGAAAAAAGCACTAAATACAACAGCTTGGGATGTAGAATGGTTTAAGAGAGCGTTTACTGATGATGGACTTGTGCTTGGTTCTAAAAATAATAAAGAATGTAGAATTGATAGTATTGCACAGAGTTGGTCTGTGATATCTGGTGCAGGAGAAGCCTATAAGGCCAAGACTGCAATGGAAAGTTTAGAAAAATATTTGATAGATAAAGAAACTGGAATTATCAAACTTTTAGATCCGCCATTTGAAAAGAGTGATTTGAAACCTGGGTATATTAAGTCGTATTTGCCAGGGGTTAGAGAAAATGGAGGACAATACACACACTCTGCAATATGGGCAATTATTGCATATGCAGGGTTAGAGCTAAATGAAAAAGCAATGAATTACTATAAAATGATAAATCCAATAGAACATTCAAATACAAATGAAAAAGCGATTTTATATAAAGTAGAGCCTTATGTTATTCCAGCAGATGTGTATGGTGCGTCGAACTTACTTGGCAGAGGCGGTTGGACTTGGTATACAGGTTCTAGTAGCTGGTTTTATATGGCAGGAATAGAATATATACTAGGACTTAAGATAGATAAGCGGAATTTTGAGGCTAAAACCATGCATTCCAAATGATTTGGCAGAATATAAGGTGAGATATGAATATAAAACAAGTGTATATAATATTACTGTAAAAAATGTAAGTAAAACTGGTGGAGTGGCTGTAAAGAAATTTAAGGTAAATGGGGAAGAGATTATAGAAAAACAAGTGAAGCTTATGGATAATGGAAGAATATATGAGGTGGAAGTAGAGGTGTAAAAGCCTCTGCTTTTT
>JAAVZQ010000027.1 GCA_022791735.1 Clostridia bacterium | reverse complement strand
GATGCAGTGATAACTGTAAAAGATGTATCAGACGAGCAAGTAGATAATTTAGAAAATAAATTAAAAGAAAAATATGCTACTTTCAAAAATGAAGAAGAAATAGAAGAAAGTCATATACATGAGATTATACAAGTTATAGACGTACCAGCAATAGAGGCGTATGATTTAGTAAAAGTATATATTAATCCAATTATTATAACAGCTATATTATCAATAATATGTATGATAATACTTTTCTATAAAAAAGGAATAGCAAAAGTAGTTGTAACATCACTATGTGGGGTTATTGGAATACCAGCAGTATATGCAAGTGCAGTAGCAATTTTAAGATTACCATTAAATGAATGGACAATTTCAGGTGGAATTTTGATATATATGATTAGTGTTTTTGGAACTATGATTTACTTAAAAGAGGTAAAAGAATAACAACGAAGCAAAAGTAGTATATTGCAGGGAAAACGAGATTAATATCTGTAGGCGTACTAATATACGCCTAGGACGAATTAATCGATGTTTGACGATGCAAGATGCTGCTTTTCATTCGTTTTATAAATAAAGGAGTGAAAATTATGTTAGATACAATGGAAAAAATGGTTAACCTATGCAAAGCAAGAGGATACATATATGCAGGCTCTGAAATATATGGAGGACTTGCAAATACTTGGGACTACGGACCACTTGGAGTAGAGTTAAAAAACAATATAAAAAGTGCTTGGAGAAAAAAGTTTATACAAGAAAGTGAATACAATGTGGGGCTAGATGCAGCAATATTAATGAACCCACAAGTTTGGGTTGCCTCAGGTCATGTTGGTGGTTTTAGTGATCCACTTATTGACTGCAAAGAATGTAAAACACGTCATAGAGCAGATAAACTTATAGAAGAATGGATGCATGAAAATAAATGTGAACAAATAGTTGATGGTTGGCCAGACGAGAAAATGATAGAATATATGAAAGAACATCATATTTCATGCCCTAACTGTGGCAAAGAAAACTTTACAGGAATTAGAAAATTTAATTTAATGTTTAAAACTTTCCAAGGTGTAACAGAAGACGCAAAATCTGAGATATATCTAAGACCAGAAACAGCACAAGGAATATTTGTAAACTTTAAAAATGTACTTAGAACATCTAGAAAAAAGATACCATTTGGAATTGCACAAATAGGAAAAGCATTTAGAAATGAAATTACACCAGGTAACTTTACATTTAGAACAAGAGAGTTTGAGCAAATGGAAGTAGAATTTTTCTGCAAACCAGGTACAGATTTAGAATGGCATGCATATTGGAAAGAATTTTGCAAAAACTGGCTTCTTTCACTAGGTATGAAAGAAGGAAATATAAGACTAAGAGACCACGAACAAGCTGAATTAAGCCATTATAGCAATGCAACAACAGATATAGAATTTGCTTTTCCATTTGGTTGGGGAGAACTTTGGGGAATAGCAGATAGAACAGATTTTGATTTAAAACAACATATAGAACATTCAAAACAAGAGTTATCATACCTAGAAGAAGCAACTGGAGAAAAATATGTACCATATTGTATCGAACCATCACTTGGATGTGATAGAGTTGCATTAGCATTCCTTTGCAACAGTTATGAAGAGGAAGAAATAGGAGAAGGAGATACAAGAACAGTGCTAAAATTGCATCCATATCTTGCACCATATAAAGCAGCTGTGCTTCCATTATCAAAGAAATTATCTCCAAAAGCACAAGAAGTATATAAGATGTTATCTAAGAAATTTATGTGCGACTATGATGAAGCTGGAAGCATTGGAAAGAGATATAGAAGAGAAGATGAAATCGGAACACCATATTGTATCACAGTAGATTTTGACACAGAAACAGATGGAACAGTAACAGTAAGAGATAGAGATACAATGGAACAAGTAAGAGTAAAAATAGATGATTTGGATAAATGGATTGAAGAGAGAATAGAATTTTAGTTGACATTTTATGTAAATAGAGATATAATATTTTTATATGCAAAATGCATAAAGCAGCAATACCTATATTATTTTAATGGAGGTAAAACAAATGATAATGCATCGGAGAGTAGTAGAGTATGGCCGACCCAGTGTCCAGGAAATTACACAAAGAAACTATGAAAGACAGATGGCATATAATAGTCAGAGGGCAAATGGATATGAAGGATCCTTAGAAAGAGAGGTACTGCAAGAGGAAAATGGAGTAGATGAGCTGCTTGCTAAAGGCTGGAAAGTAACGATGATGTGCCCGTTTTCCCAATGTGTATCTTTCAATCTTGGATCTTCTGATCCCAGTATATATAATCGCAAAACCGCAGACTATGGTGAATATGGCATAGTCTATATTCTGGAGAAAGACTTTCCTGAAAAAGATGATGATACTACTGAAGATGAGTAAACTATAATGTCAATTGGGACAGGATTTATGATATGTGTAACATAAATTCTGTCCCTTTGGCGTAGTATTAAGAAACGTAAAAGTCTTTTCATAAAAAGCTATAAAAAAATATATATTTATGATATAATACATTGTGCAGGGAGGTTCATTATGAATATTGAAACTAAATTGAAAGAAAATTTAGGAGACGAAAATGTATATATAAATGAACCTATGTCAAAGCATACGAGCTTTAAAATAGGTGGAAATGCGGAGTATTTTATAAAAATACAAAATATAGATAGCTTAAGATATGTATTAAAATTCTCAAAGGAAAATGACTTGCCAGTATTTATCTTAGGTAATGGAAGCAATATATTAGTTAGTGATAAAGGGATAAAAGGATTAGTATGTCAAATACAAATAGATAAATTTGAAGTGAAAGAAAAAGAAGAAGATATGCTAGTAACAATGGGAGCAGGGTGCAAAAATGCTTTTATTGCTCAAAAATTAGCAAACCTAGAAATAGAAGGTTTTGAATTCGCATCAGGAATTCCACGGAAGCATAGGTGGAGCAATTAAAATGAATGCTGGAGCTTATGGAAAAGAAATGAAAGATGTAGTGCTAGAAACAAAATATATGGATAGCAAAGGAGAAACACATAATATAGATTTAGCAAAACATGAATTTAGTTATAGAAAAAGCATATTTAGCACACAAAACTACATAATACTAGAAACTACATTAAAACTAAAAAAAGGCAAAAAAGAAGAAATACAAGCAAAAATGCAAGAATACCAAAATCTAAGAAAAGAGAAACAACCATATGATTACCCATCAGCAGGAAGTACTTTTAAAAGAGGAAAAGACTTCATAACAGCAGAACTTATAGACAAATGTGGACTAAAAGGAAAGAAAATTGGCGGAGCAATGGTTTCAGATAAACATGCAGGATTTATTGTAAATACAGGAAATGCAACTTTTCAAGATGTGCTAGACTTAATAGAATATGTAAAAAACATTGTATATGAAAAAACATGTAAACAAATTGAACTAGAAATCGAGATTGTAAATTAGTAACAAATGTTGAAAAATGCTTGCAAATTCAAATAAAACGTGGTACAATAATAAACAGCTGTAAATTTATGGATAAATTTACAATCCTTTCTCATGTAAATCACATGGGATGTAAGCCAAAGGGAGGTGAAAATAATGAATAAATACGAAAGTATAATCATTATTGGTCAAAATGTTGAAGAAGAAGGAAGAAAAGCCTTAATAACTAGATTCACAGATTTGATTAATACTGAAGGAAAAGTTTCAAATATAAATGAAATGGGACTAAAAAAACTTGCTTATGAAATAGGTAAAAACACTGAAGGATTTTATGTTGTTTTTGAATTTGAAGCTAAACCAGAACTAATTGTAGAACTTGAAAGAAATTATAGAATTACAGATGAAATAATCAAGTTTATTACAGTTAGAAAAGACGAAGAATAATCGTTTTTTAGTTATATAACTCGAAAAACGAAAGAAACACAGTCTTTCAAAAGGTCAAATATCAGTTTGATCGTTAGATATATAACAAAGGTAGAGGCATAAAAGTAGAAAGGAATGATATAGAATATGAACAAAGTTATATTAATGGGAAGGCTAACAAGAGATCCTGAAGTAAGATATACACAAACTAGCAACACTTTAGTTGCAACATTTGCTTTAGCAGTAAATAGAAGGTTTGTAAGACAAGGAGAAGAAAGACAAGCAGATTTTATAAATATTGTTGCTTGGGGAAAACAAGGGGAATTTTGTAGTAAATATTTCAAAAAAGGACAACAAGTAGGCGTTATTGGAAGAATACAAACAAGAAATTGGGATGATGACAAAGGTCAAAAACATTATGTGACAGAAGTAGTAGCAGAAGAAGCATATTTCGCAGACAGCAAGAGAGAAGCAGGAGAAGGAAGTGCAAACTTTGAAAATACTTTTGGAGCAGAAGCTCTAGGTGGAAATTCTGAATTTGAAGTTACAGCTAATGATGATTTGCCATTCTAGAACATATTAGACAAGAATAGGGGGTAAAAACAAAATGGTTGATAAAAAACAAAATAATAGAAGAAATAACAGAAATAATGATGATGATTATAATCCTAAGTTTAGAAAACAAAGAAGAAAAGTTTGCCCATTATGTGCAGACAAAAACTTAGTTTTAGATTATAAAAATCCAGAACAATTAAAGAAGTTTATTAATGATAAAGGTAAGATATTACCAAGAAGAGCAACTGGTGCATGTGCTAAACATCAAAGAGATATAACTCTTGCTGTAAAGAGATGCAGACATATTGCAATGTTACCATATACACAAAATTAATTGTATAGAAAAGAACCTTTATGGACTGAAGATACATTATATCTTCAATTCATAAAGGTTTTATTTTTGTATAAGAAAATGGGGATTTTATCTTGAATACATAAAAATAGTAGTTTAGGGAAATAATAAGAAAAAACAATTTTGAGTTTTGCATATTACGGTTAATGCTTACACAATAAATTGTGTGAAATTTAACAAATTGATTAAAAATTTGTTGACAGGCATTCGAATGAATGATAGAATTATTTTGTTAAAACAATATGTTTTGCTATAAAAATACAAAGGAGATAAGAAAAGATGAACAAAAAGAAAAACTTAAAACAAGAAAAGCGGGATAACACTAGTTGCTTTAATAATAACAATAATAGTATTAGTAATACTAGCAGCAGTAACAATAAATGCAGCATTTAACAGTGGAATAATAGATACAGCAGTAAATGGAGCAGTAAATTATGCAGATGCACAGAAAAAAGAACAAATAACATTTGATGACTTAGATAAGGATATACAAGATATAGTAAAGCAAATAGAAGATTATAACATAGGTGGAGGTTTAGGAGAAGACTCAACAAAGGACTGGGATAAAACAAAAGTAAATCCAGTTGAAAGTGCAGATAATGTAGTCGTTCCAGTGCCGAAGGGATTTGTAGCATCAAAAGCAACTGGAGAGAATACAGTAAAAGATGGATTTGTAATATATCAAGGAACAGAAGATGTAACAGATGCTAACAAAGATACAGCAATGACGACAAGAAACCAATTTGTATGGGTACCAGTACCAGATCCAAGTAAGATGTTTACGACACATGAAGGAAAAGATGTAGGTAGATTATATAATTTTAATAAATCGACTAAAAGTTACACAGAAATAGCATGGAATGATGCAGGATATCGTGAGCCAGATGTAGTAACAGGTAGTGATGGCACGAAATATGATGCAGTTGCAAGTAATTATAGCAGTGCAGGAATAACAGAGATAACGAATGCGAACCAGTTTAAAACACAATTAGAAACAGCATTTGCAGAGATGAAAACAAGTGTAGAAAAATATCATGGATTTTATATAGGTAGATATGAAACAGGAGCAGTATCAACAGTGAAAGCAGTAACAGTAAAAGGAAATTTAGATATAGTAAATCAAACATGGTACAAATATTATCAAATAAGTAAAGACATAGTAAATACAAATGGAATAAAAAGTAGTATGATATGGGAAAGTCAGTGGGACCAAACATTAATATGGTTCCATACACAAGGAGAAGAAAAAACAGAAAATTCATATAAAAAAGAATATGTATACGATAGTTCGAGGAACGGATACTATCTAGCAAGTGATAGAAAAGTAACAGAAACAGGTTCATCTCTAACATATGCGATAAATAATATATATGATATGGCAGGAAATGCATACGAGTGGATGTTGGTAACGAGTAGTGATAATTGTCGAGGGCTTCGTGGCCGGGGGATATGGAATTTCTGGTAGTAATGGACCAGTTTCTAGCAGATACGATGTTAGTCCGACTAATATAGGGAGTGACATGGGTTCTCGTTCAACCTTGGTCATCTAGCAATTTTTGAAAAAATTTATGGTTTCAAATTAAGTATGTAAGCTTAAATATATGACTGTTTCGAGTGATATTTACAAATTCACAAAAAATGGTCAAAGGGGACAGGGCATTTTGACCACTTCATATATCAAAATGGCAATAGTGGACAATTCATCCAGTATTGCCTTTTTGGCTATTTAACAAATTTTCATATTATAGCACCAAGTTGTCTTTTTTATTCTTTATGTCGAACGATTTTCCTTGACATATCTAGCAAAACGTTATATAAATAATACATATTTAAAATCAAATTTTTTAAATTACAGCTTAAGTACCTGCAGAATTTATCTTTGGGAACTCTCCCAAATAAAAAATCACATTTTAAAATTAAATAAATGAAGGGAGCAATGTATATGGTAAAAGACGAAGCCATGTTACCAACTAATGACTATGTATTTAAAAGAATATTTGGGCGAGTTGGAAATGAAGAAATAACAAAAGGACTAATAAGTGCAATAATCAAAAGAGAAGTAAAAAAAGTAGAACTCGATGAAAGCCCAATACTAGAAAAAGACTTAAGAGATGACAAGGTGGGGGTACTAGATGTAAAGGCAAGACTAGATGACAATCAACTTTGCAACATAGAGATGCAACTGGTACAAAAAACTAATATAGAAAAAAGGATAATGTTTTATTGGAGTAAACTATATAGCGGAGAAATAAAAGAAGGAGATGACTATAACGAATTACATAAGACAATAGCAATATTGATAGCAGATTTTGAATTAGATAACTTAAAAACAATAGAGAAATTTCATACAAAATGGGAGATAAGAGAAGAAGAATATAGTAAGATGGTCTTGACAGGAGTGTTAGAAATTCATATAATAGAACTACCAAAGTTAATAAAACAGTTAAACAAAAAACATACAAGTAAAAAAGATAAAGTAGTATTATGGTCGCTATTTATACAAAATCCGAAGGAATTGGGGGAAGAGATAATGAGCGAAAATGAAGATATAAAGAAGGCAAACGAAGAATTAGAAAAAATTAGTGCAGACAAACACGAACAATATCTAGCGCATTTGAGACAAAAACATATCATGGATACAAAAGCAGTAGAAGAATATGGATATCTTAGAGGAAAAGAAGAAGGCGAAGCAATAGGAGAAGCACGAGGCAAAAAAGAAAACCAAATTGAAATGATAAAATCCATGCTAAAAAAAGGGATATCAATTGAAATAGTGGCGGATATTAGTAGACTAAGTCCAAAAGAAATAGAAAAAATTGCAAAAGAAGTTAATTAAGATAATTTTGAAATTTTAGACCAAGCTAAAGCTTAGTGTAAAAACTAACTTTTAGCTTGGTCGTTATTTTTTTGT
>JAAVZQ010000002.1 GCA_022791735.1 Clostridia bacterium | reverse complement strand
TGTGTTTCATCACAGGTAGGCTGCAAAATGGGATGTAAATTTTGTGCATCAACTGGAATTCCATTTATACGAAATTTAAGTTCACGGAGAGATTGTAGAAGAACTTTTGGCAGTAGAAAGGGATACTGGAATAAAAATATCAAATGTAGTCTTTATGGGGATTGGAGAACCATTAGACAATTTTGACAATGTAATGAATGCGATAGGGATTATAAATAATCCAAAAGGTATGGAAATTGGTGCAAGGCATATAAGTATTTCAACTTGTGGAATTGTGCCAAAGATAATGGAAATAGCAGATAAAGATATGCAATGTACACTTTCTATATCACTTCATCATGCGAGTGATGAAAGTAGAAGCAAAATGATGCCAATAAACAATAAATACAATATAGAAAAGTTGATGAATGCATGTAGGTATTATATAGAAAAGACAAATAAAAGAATTTCGTTTGAATATGCTTTGGCAAAAGATGAAAACGATAATCAAAGGGCAGCAGACGAACTAGTGAAGCTTTTACAAGGAATGCTATGTCATGTAAATTTAATACCAATCAATAAAATAGAAAACCGGAAAATTTTTAAAAAGTACAAATGAAAATATAATTAAATTTAGAGATTACTTAAACAGCAAAGGAATAGTTGCAACGATTAGAAGAGAACTAGGGAGTGACATTGATGCAGCTTGTGGGCAACTTAGGAGAAAAAGAGGTGAAGAGATTTAGGATGAAAGTTCTAGCAAATACAAACCAAGGAAGAAGAAGAGAGCAAAATGAGGACTATTATTATATTTCAGATGGATTTAGTACATATGACATATATATGTTAGCAGATGGTATGGGACGGATATAGAGGAGGAGAGATTGCGAGTAAGCTTGCAATAGAGGCTGCAAGAAGATATATAGATAGTCATTTTAATGAAATAGAGCATAGCAAAGAAAAAATATTAGAACTTATAAGGGCTGCAATGTATTATGCGAATAATGTAGTATTTGATAAGTCAAAAAATACGGACGAACTTCAAGGAATGGGTACTACTTTAGAGATATGTTTAATATATAATAATAGAGCTTATATTGGACATATTGGAGATAGTAGAATATACAGAATACGTGGAAACATTATGAGAAAACTTACAACAGACCACAGCTATGTAGAAACTTTAGTAAAAGGCGGGACAATCACAAAAGAAGAAGCAAAACACCACCCAAAGAAAAATATGTTAATGAAAGCGCTTCGGTTGTAGTGAGGATGCAGAACCAGATGTAATGGTGAAAAACTTTCAGGCGGGAGACATAATTGTTATGACATCTGACGGGCTTACAAATATGGTTGAAGAATCAAGTATTTATAATACAATAATAAACCATTTTGAAAGCGCAGATAAACTTTTGATAGATATGGCAAATGAAGCAGGAGGCGTAGACAATATAACAGTTGTTATAATAAAAAACTAGGGGAGTGAAGAGATATGAACTTAGAGGGAAGATTATTAGGAAATAGATATGAAATATTAGAAAAAATAGGAAATCGGTGGTATGGCGACTGTATATAAAGCAAAATGCCATGTTTTAAACCGATATGTTGCAGTAAAGATATTAAAAGATGAGTTTACAACAGATGAAGAATTTATAAAAAGATTTAATACAGAAGCACAATCAGTTGCAAGTCTTACTCATCCAAATATTGTATCTGTTTATGATGTAGGACATGAGGGTGATTTGTACTACATTGTAATGGAATTAATACAAGGAAAAACTTTAAAAGATATAATTGTATCTGATGGGGCGTTAAATTGGAAGTGGAGTATTAATATAGCTATACAGATAGCGTCTGCATTAGAAACTGCACATAGAAATAATATAATTCATAGAGATATAAAGCCACATAATATAATAATTACAGAGGACCGGAATTGCAAAAGTTACAGACTTTGGAATAGCAAAATCTGTATCAAATTCTACTATAACTGCATTTGGTACAACTCTTGGCTCTGTACATTATTTCTCACCAGAGCATGCAAGAGGTGGATATACTGATGCAAAATCAGATTTATATTCACTTGGAGTAGTGTTATATGAAATGCTTACAGGAAGGGTACCATTTGAGGCAGATACACCAGTGTCAGTTGCATTAAAGCATTTACAAGAGATACCCACAGAACCGATAAAATTAAATCCAAGTGTACCACTTGCGGTTAATAATATAATTATGAAAGCTATGAAAAAAGATCCTAATTTAAGATATCAATCAGCCACAGAGATGCTACGAGATTTGACGCTTGCACTAAAAAATCCAGATGGAAATTTTGTAAATACTATGAATACAGAAGAGGATTTTCCAACACAAGTTGTACCTACAATAGATAAGAAAAATATAGAAGATAAAATTAGAGATGAAGATAAGAAAAAAGGCAAAAAAGATAATTTCTTCAAAAAGCATAAGGCTCTTACAATAGTAATTGTTTTGATACTTCTATTTGTATTAAGCTTTGCAGGAATGCAAATATTCTTTAATGCAACTAGAAATAAAGATATACAAGTTCCAAATTTAGTAGGTATGACAGAAGAAAAAGCAAAAGAAACTATAAAGGGAACAAAATTGCAATATAAAGTGGTAGAAGAAAAATACGATGTAGAAGTAGAAAAGGGACTTATAATATCACAAAAACCAGAATTTAAAGCAGATTATAAAATAAAAGAAAATACAATTATAGAAGTAGTAGTAAGTTTAGGACAAAAGATTGTAAAAGTGCCAAAGGTTACTGGACTTAAAGAAAATGAGGCAAGAGAAGCACTAGAAAATGAAGATTTAGAAGTAGAAATTGAAGAAGAGTTTAACAAAAAAATTGAAGAGGGATATGTAATAAGCCAAGAAACAGAACCAAATACAGAAGTACCAGCAGGAACAAAGGTAAAGATTAAAGTAAGCAAAGGAATAGAAAAAGCAGTAGTTCCAAATGTTGTAGGCAAACCAAAGGATGAAGCAATAGAGATGCTTACAAAAGATGAAATGTTTACAATTACGGCAACACTTACAGAACAAGATACTACAAAAGCAGATGGAACTATATTAAAACAAAGCTTAGATGCAGGAACAGAAGTTGAAAAGGGCTCAAATATAACAATTACAGTAAACCAAATAGAAAAGATTGTAGAGGCGACAGCAACGATTAACTTAAAATCAGTAATGAATTATAACTCGCAAAATACAAATACTACTAATAATTCTGTAAACAATGGTATATGGAATACAACAACAGATACACAAGGAAAGAATGTAGCTGTTAAGTTGATGGTTGGAAATGATATAGTTTATAATCAAACTCATAAAACAAGTGAGACAAATATAAATGTTAAGTTTTCAGGAATAGGAACGGTTGCAGTTAAGTTATATGTAGATGATGTGTGGAAAGATACAAAACAAATTAATTTAAGTAATACAAATACAGTGACATTTGAATAAATTAGAATAAAATGTCAAAAAAAGGCAAATTTTGAAAGAAACTTGCCTTTTTTGTATTTTTATGGTATTATAGACGTATATTTAAAATAAAAAATGGAGGAGGAACAAAAAATGGATAAGAAAACTACAAGTATAGTTGCATATATTACTTGGATTGGTCTTATAATTGCTTTTTGTGCTGGAGATAAAGAAGGAGCAAAATTCTATCTTAACCAAGCACTAGTTGTTTTCCTATTTAGTTTATTAAGCGTTATTCCATGCATAGGATGGATATGGGCAATATTTATGCTAGTATGCTGGATTATGGGATTAATTGCAGCAATTAACCAAGAAGAAAAACCAGTTCCATTAATAGGTGGAATTCAAATTTTAAAATAGCCAATAAAAATACAATAGGGGTGGATGACTTTCAAAGAAAGTCTCTGCCTCTATTAACAATTATTTAGGAGAAATTATGAAGATAAAGACATATCATGATTATTTAGCGGTATCTATACTTAGCACAATAGCTATTATATGTATATGTATAGCTCTTTTTTTGATGGGGGCATTTAGGATACCAGGTTGTATTTTTTATACCAAATTTCACATATATTGCCCAGCGTGTGGAGCAACACGTGCTTTTATACATTTGCTAAATGGTAATGTTTGGCAGTCAATTATAAGTAATCCTATGGTTTTTTACCTTATATTGGTTGTGATTATTTATTTAGTTTTGTATGCATATATTAAATTAAAAAACAAAAAAGAAGAGACAATCACAAAGTATTGTAAAATAAGCTTTTATATAGGGATTTTCCTAATTTTGGCAAATTTTATTATAAGAAATGTATTATTACATGTATATAACATACATATTGCTTGACTTATGTTAATTTAAAAGGTATAATAAACAGAGTAGAGTATAAATATATAAGGCGGTGATTAAGATAAATAATGATTATGAAGTGGATTTGAGAATTAAAGAAGGTGCAAAAGTAGACGAGATTATAGAAATATTTGAAAGAGAAAGCCTTATTGTGCAAATGATATCTACATTAAAGAGATATACTAATATTTTGATTTGTATCGCAGTTATATATATTGTAATAGAACTTTGTTTGCAACGTTATACTATTCTTGGAGCAATTACAAGTTTGTTATTTATAGCATTTATGATAATTTCAATATACATTGTTGCTGGTGAGATTTCATATACCTATTCGAAAAAAATAGGAGGGAGAAAAGCTAAATCTCTTATAAATAAAGAAGAAGGGATACTTGCGACAATAAAATATAATTTGAAATTAATGAGAAAAGAAGAATGGAAAAATATTAATAAAATTTTGAGAGTGAACCATTTAGATAGTATTGCAGGACTTAAAGAATTAAAAGAGTATTATTCTATACCTAGAGGAAAAGCAAAAAACGAGATAAGTGCATTTATAAAAACATTGGCTGGTGTATATATAATTCCAATTGTACTTGGAATTATTAGTATTTATACAGCAGTATCACATAATTTAGGATTAGAGCAAAATATAATAAACTTATCATATATTATTGCAGTTGGAGCAATAGTTTTAATAATAGCTTTGATAACTTATATAGTATATGCTATAAAGAAATATTCAATTACAAATATTTATACTATTCCTAAGTTAGAAAAGTTTTTAGTAGAGATAATACTTAATAAAGAAAAGAATGTAGATAAAAATTTACAAATGTCAGTGCCTAAGCGTTGACAAATATAAAAAAAACGTGTATAATTAGTAATACGGTAAAAATGAAGTGGAAGTTTGTGCATTATGAAAGGGATGATATTGATTATGGAATTTATTGCAAAAAATTGGAAGAAAATAGGACTTTTGATTGTAATAATTGCTTGTCTGTTTAATGTAGTTTCAAAATTAGTTGCAAAAGTACCATATATGGATCAGCTAAAAGAATCGGCACAATATGTTTCAGATCAAGAGCAAAAAAACAATACTTAAGTTAAAAATTATTACAAATAGATAAGCTATTAAGAAAGAGGTGAAATGCATAATGAAAGAGGGATTACATCCAGAATTTACAGATTCAAAAATAACATGTGCATGTGGAAATGTTATAGAAACAAAGTCAACTAAAAAAACAATGAGCGTTGATATTTGTTCTAAATGCCATCCTTTTTGGACAGGTAACTTAAAACAAAGCACAACAGGTGGTAGAGCAGATAAATTCAAGAAAAAATATGGAATTCAATAAGAATTTAAGAAAAAAGCACTTTGGTGCTTTTTTTTTGGACGAACAATTGGGGACGGTTCCAAAAAGTTCATTTTTAATGAACCTTTTGGAACCGTCCCCAATTGTTCAATCGTTTGCTATTTATTTTCTTTTTTGTCTTTCTTTTCTTTTATAACTTCAACTGCTGCTCCAAGTCCTGCTAAAGCACTTGTTGCGTCAAATGGAATAAATACTTTGTTTGAGTCTCCATTTGCAATTTCTTTTAAAGCTTCTAATGATTTGATTTGTACTAATCTATCATCTGGAGATGATTTTTTGATTGCTCCATAAACCATAGAGATTTCTTCAGCTTTTGCTTCTGCAACTTTTTTGATAGCTTCAGCTTCACCTTCTGCGCGTCTAATCTTAGATTCTCTATCAGCATCTGCTGCAAGTATGGCAGCTTCTTTTTGTCCTTCAGCAATAGTGATTGCAGATTGTCTTTCTCCTTCTGCTTGAAGAATAGATGCTCTTTTATTTCTTTCTGCATTCATTTGTTTTTCCATTGCATCACGGATATCAGCAGGTGGTGTAATGTCTTTGATTTCAACTCTGTCTACTTTACATCCCCATTGGTCTGTTGCTTCGTCAAGGATTAATCTTAATTGGTCATTGATTGTATCTCTTGAACTAAATGTTTGGTCTAAGTCCATTTTACCTACGATATCACGAATTGTTGTGATTGATAAGTATTCAATACCTTTTCTTAATGATTGTATTTCGTATACTGCTTTTGCAGGATCTGTAATTTTATAGAAAACTACTGTATCTATTGATATAGTAACATTATCTTTTGTAATAACTCCTTGTGGTGGAATGTCCATTGTTTGTTGTTTTAAACTCACAACAGAACGTACATGGTCGAAAAATGGGATTATGATTGTAAGACCAGCGTCTGCTACTTTATGAAATTTTCCTAATCTTTCAATTATGTACACCTCAGCTTGTTTAACTATTTTTATTGTTTTAAATGCGATTATAAGTACGATAATAAGTAATACTAATAAAACCCACATAATAAAACCCTCCTTTATTTATATATAAAATTTAAATAACTATATTTTTGAAACAATTGCTTTAACACCGTCTATGCTATCAACTTTTACTGTATCTCCTTCTTGCAAAAGCACATC
>JAAVZQ010000026.1 GCA_022791735.1 Clostridia bacterium | reverse complement strand
GAAATAATAGCTAGAGGATATAATCTAAAAGAGCTAAAAAATGATACTACAAAACATGCAGAAATAATTGCGATACAAAAAGCAAGTAAAAAACTTCGGAGCATGGAGATTAGAAGAATGTGAAATGTATGTTACACTTGAGCCATGCACCATGTGTGCAGGAGCAATAATAAATTCTAGGATAAAGAAGGTTTATATAGGCACAAAGGATCCAAAAACAGGAGCAATAGGCTCAGTTTTAAACTTATTTGAAGACTATAAATTCAATCACAAAGTAGAATATCAAATAGGAATAATGCAAAAAGAATGTGAAAAAATCTTAAAAGATTTTTTCAAAGAACTAAGACAAGCTAAAAAATAGTACAGGAAAGGGGCATACAGTATTTGATGTATGACTTAGGAACAAAATTTAAAAAAACAATACGTTTTTCAGTGGTAGTAGTTATACTAGCATTAATCATAACAGTAATATGTTTATTAATGTTAAAATATGCAGTAGAAGGTGAAAATAATATGCCTTTTGAGTTATCACAGCTTATTGTGGTAAGTACAGCAGAAGGTGTTGAAAACAATCAAAATGAAAACATTTGGAACTTTGACTTAATGCAAAACAATGATGTATATTTATACATAGGAAAAAACAAAAGTTATAAAGAAACAGAAATAATAAAAAGAATAATAATCAATAACATAAAAGTAGAAGAAGGACCACAGAAGCGGAAAGATAACGACATTTAGGCCGACAGAAGCAGAAGGAAAAATATATGAATATACAGAAAACTATATTATAAATAATGAATTAATATATTCAGGTAGTGAAATCACAAATGCTAAAAAATTAGAAATTGCAAATCAAGGAGGAGTAATCTTACTAAGATTTTGCAATAAAGATTTACGGTACATATACATCAAATGATGAAACGATAGTAAATGATGGTACAATACTTTCAAAAATAGGAATTAAAAATGAAGATATAAAATGCAAAGTATCTTTTGATATGACAATAGAACTTGCATCAGGAACAAAATTTACAGGAAATATAGCATTGGACTTACCAACACGGAAATATAGTAAATTCAGGCACTTTGGAATATGAAAAAACAGATTTTAGAGACATAGTTTTTAAAAGAAATTAAAAAAATGTTGTAAATTTCAAAAAAACATTATATAATAAATAAAATCTAACTTTTGTGTGGAGAGTAACTTTCAATAGAAATTTACGAATCTCGTCAGGTCCGGAAGGAAGCAGCGATAAGTAAAACCTTTTATGTGAAAGGTGCTTTCCACAGAGAAGTTAGATTTAAGTTTTAAAAGGAGAAGAAAATGGCATATACAGCATTATATAGAAAGTTTAGACCACAAGCATTTAGTGAAATAGTAGGACAAGACCATGTGGTACAAACCCTAAAAAATCAAATAAAATCAGGTAGAGTAGGACATGCATATTTGCTTACAGGTGGCAGAGGTACAGGAAAGACCTCTACTGCAAAAATACTTGCAAGAGCAATAAACTGTTTAAACCCAAAAGACCGGAGAACCATGTAATGAATGTGAAATATGTAAGGCTATGTTAGAGCGGAAGTTTAACAGACGTAGTTGAAATGGATGCTGCATCTAACAATAGTGTAGAAGATATAAGAGAAATAAAAGAAAAAGTGAATTTCTTGCCAACACTTGCAAAATATAGAGTATATATAATAGATGAGGTACACATGTTGTCTACTGGTGCATTTAATGCGCTTTTAAAAACACTTGAAGAACCGCCAGAACATGTAAAATTTATACTTGCTACTACAGAGCCTCAAAAATTACTTGCAACAATACTTTCAAGATGTCAAAGATTTGATTTCAAAAAAATCTCAAATGAGGACATGATAAAGAGATTAAAGATTGTATGTAAAGAGACAAATGTACAAATAACAGATGGAGCATTAAACTTGATTGCAACTCTTTCAGAAGGAGCAGCAAGAGATGCTTTAAGTATACTTGAAAGATGCATACAAGACCGGAGATACAAATATAGACGAGGACAAGATAAAAGATTTAGTACGGAATTCCTAGATTTGTGTATGTACATAGCATTATAAAAAGTGTAATAGAGAAAAACATAGAAAAAGCATTACAATCTATAAATGAAGTACTAGAAGAAGGCAAAGACTTAGAAAATTTCCTTTGGGAAATGATTAAGCATACAAAAGACATATTAATGTACAAAGTAAGCAAAAAAGTAGAGCTATATAATGATGAGGAAGTAAAAGAAATTGCAGAAGTAGCTGAAAATGTGTCAAAAGACGAACTTATAAATATTGTATATAAATTATCAGAACTAGAAAACAAAATGAGACTATCTTCACAAAAAACAATAATATTTGAAACAGAAATAATAAAACTTTGTATGAATATAGATATATTAGGATTAGAAGATAGAATATCAAACTTAGAAAAAAGATTAGAAAATGGAGAGATAAAACCAGCACAAAGAATAGAAATGCCAAGCGGAGTAGTGCAACCTGCAAGACAGCCAGAGAAAGTAATAATGCCAAAAGAAACTCCAAAAACACAAGAAGCAAAAAAGCAAGATGTAACACCTAAAAAAGAAGAAAAGGCACAAGAAGTTAAAGCAGAACCTTTACAAACAGGAGAAAAGATGGCAGATTGGCCAAAGGTTCTAGGAAAGCTAAAAGAACATGGAAAAGTGATGTTATATGCAAACTTAATTAACACAGAAGCCGTAGCATTAGATGACCTAACAGTATCAATAAGGTTTAATGGAGGACTTACTGCATTTGGTAAAACATTTCTTGAAAAACCAGAAAACATGAACGAAATAACAAAAGAAGTATCGATGATTTTTGGGAAACCAATGCATATAAAATTAGAAAGTGTAGATACAAAAGCAAAAAAAGTAGAAAAAGCACCAGTTAAGCAAGAAACAAAAATGGTAGAAGAAACGCCAGAAGATATTTTAGGCGATTTAGATATACCAATAAATTATATAGAGGAGGAATAAAAATGTCAAAAAGAGGTGGATTTCCAGGGGGAGCAAACTTTGGAGGAATGAACATTAATAAACTAAT
>JAAVZQ010000025.1 GCA_022791735.1 Clostridia bacterium | reverse complement strand
GTTTTGTCTTTTGTGTATTTATTACAGTTTTTTAATAGAAAAATCTACTAAAAAACCAGTAACCAAAATAAATTATACATAATACTACAATTCCATAAATAAATAATTGTATAAATGTATTTATGCTTGTTAATTGAATTATTATTTTATTTAGTACTTCTAAATATTCCATTATTCAACTCCTATTAATTCACAAGTCCAATAACTTGTACGTTTTTCTTTATTAAAAGTTCTTTCAAAATCCAAAACGAGTTTTATTGGGGAAAACCTTTGTATATTTAAAGGCGATAGCTTATCTATTAGTTTTGTATCCTTTGTCATAAAATTAAATTTTTTATTACTTTTTGATAAAACATTAATAGACAAATACTGTTCTCCATCATTTGTTACTCCAACTTTCTTATCAACAAAATTAAATTCCTCTTTGCAAACCATATTATTCTTCTCCTTTTTATATAAAAAATTAGTAGGTCAAAATTTCCTACTAATTTAATAAAAATTAATATTTAATTTTGCCTACTAATATTTTACACTAACATTAATATTTATTTATATATTAAATATTAACAAAAACAATAGGAGCTCTTAATAGAGCCCCCTATGTTTATAGCTAATTATTTTTATTAGCTTCTTTTTGATTTTGCGAAATATACTACGTTAGCTACAACAACTACTGCCAATAATGCTGTTGCAGGTATTATTTGGTCACCTGTTTTAGGTGTTTCGTCTTTGTCACCTTTGTTAGCGTCATCTGTAGCTGGAGCTGTTGTTGCTGGTGCTTCTGTTGGTTCAGCTGTAGCTGTTGGTGTTGGTTGAACTGTTCCAACTACTACTGCTAAATCTTTTTCTTCTCCTGCTATTGTAACTGTCATAAGGATTTTATCTCCATCTTTTAATCCTGTAGGTATTGTAATAGTACCTTCACCATCACCTGCTGTGTAATCTAATCCTGTTGCACCTGCTGTTATATTTGCTGGTTCATCATTGTTATCACTTGGAGCAACTGCTGTTATCATAGTTTTATCTAATTCATAATCAGCATATTTTGCTACTACTGTGAAATCATATTTTTTACCAACTTCTAGTTTGTTAACTTTTTCTCCAGCAGCTGTTATATCAAAAGTCATAGATATTTTGCTAGCATCTCCAACAACTGTTGCTGTTGGTACAACAAGCTTAGCATATACTGTATCTTTGTCTGCTACTACTGGTTTACCTTTAACGCTATCTGTTTTAAGTGTTAGAACTGTAGTATCAGCAACTGCTCCTAATGTTGCTTTGTCTGCTACAAATACTTTACCGTATATTTTAGCATTAGCTGAAACATCTACATTTGTATAAAGAGCACCAGCAGTTTTTACTGTCATACCTCCTGTTAATGTAAGTGCTCCGTCAGCTCCTTTTTTGTAAATTGTTACTGTGTTGTCTAATTCAACTTTTTCTTTAACTGTTAATGCTTCATCAAGTATTATAACAGAATTTGAAGGAGCATTTAATGTGTCAATAAATAACGCATCTAATACTGTATAAGTATTTCCTTCTTTTTTGATTTTTTGACCAGTTGTTAAATTCTTTTCAGCTGCAACAGCTGCTTCTAAGTCTGCATATCCATTGTCTGCAGCTGTACCATCTACTGCTGCATTTACGCCTGTAGCTATAGCTAGGATAGCTACGAATAATGTTATTGCCAATAAAAATTTTAATGTTTTGTTCATTTCTTTTTTTCTCCCTTCATTTGAAAAAATAATTTTAAATATTTAGTTAGGTGCTTTGGCAGTTTGCCCTAACTGACAATATAATTCTACACAATATGTTTATATTTGTCAAGCATTATTTGGATATTTTTTCTATTTTTCTTTTCTTACGGGTAAATACAGCTTGGTTCTAAGCGTGTATTTTCTTTACATTTATGTTACATTTTGTAATATTTTTGTCTTTTTTGTAAATTCGTATCTTGCTTCCCGCTTCCGCAAAGGATTTTGGCAATACAACAGTTCACAGCTAACAAAACAATAGATACCTTATAAATAACTACCTACCTAGGTAACCATTTATAAGGTATCTATTTTGCCCCCAATAATTAGCAAAGAACTTTGCTAATTAGAATTAAAAATAAAAATTTTATAAATTTGCCACTTTAATTCTATCATCTAACTCATTGTATCTATTTTCAACAAGTTGTATGATAGCTTGGTGTTGTCTTCCATTTATCCTACTTTCATCTCTTACCATCTTTTTCACTTGACCTATTTCGTAAGATAAATATCTTCTTGTATCCTCAAGTTCTGTCAAAAATCTCTCTTCCATTTCGCTTATTCTTTGATTTGTATTGTCAATCCTCTCATTTGTACTATCAATTCTTTCGTTTGTACTATCAATTCTTTCATTTGTTCCTTCAATTAGTTCTACTAATTTATTGTATTGCTCATCCTTCATATTCTCTCACCTCCTCTCAACTTGTTTTATATTCTATCACATAATAATTCATAAAGCAAGAACTTTTTTGAATAATTAGTTAAATTTTTTAACCTATAATTGCAATTCACAACTAGCACAACCCGAAGTCCACGCAGGGTATTCATCTATCAAAAATATCGAAGTGACGCGTAGCATGGGAGCGAACATAGAAACTGTTAGACATTTATAGTTTGCGTTAGCAAACTTACGCTCGCGTCTTCACAGTTTCTATGAGACTACCAACAAGGAACAAGATATTTTTGATAGATAATACCCGTGGCAGGACAGACGAAACTTAAAGCTGTGAACGTAATTTTACTCCATAACTAGTTTAATTTTTAACCCATAGCTTAAGCTTTATGATATATCCTATTAATCCTATTATTGCCACAATACGTATTATTCTAAATAGATTATATAAAAACGTTCCTGTGTATTCTAACTTATAGTTTCCATCTTCTGCCTTCACTGTGACTAGTCCATATTCGTTGTATTCTATATCTATCTTTTCTTCATTATGTGTTAATTTGTATCCTTTATAATATATAGTAGGAAGTTCTATTTCTAAGTCTTTGCTATTTGAAACTGTAAACTCCATTTCTCCATTCTCTCTATTTGTTACAGTAACATCCCCCACTCCTTCTACTATATCAATGTCTATTTTATTTTCATAATATTTTTTATTACCCCAACATTTAGTTGGATAATACTCATTCATATTCCCTACCCCTTTTTCTATTTCTGGGTTTGAGTAGTCAAAATGATATATTCTATTATTCAATTTATTTATCAAAATTGGTGCTTGCATTACACAAAGTATAATTGTTATCAGAAATACTATTTTTCTATCAAATTCTTTTAGAAACATTGGTGCAAGTATTGATACAAGTGTTGCAAATATTATAAGTAGTCTCCATGGGAATTGGATATTATAAACAAAATCAGGTAGTATTTTCCAAAGTGGCATACAGCAAATAGCTACAACGCACAAAACTATTAATCCTATTAATAAAATTACTCCCAATCCATCTTTTTTCATGTTTTTTACGCCTACATATGCACTAAATACACAAAATATAAGTACTGGTACATAAGTATAATATGGTATTGTCCAGTTGTATTCTTCTGTTGGTATAACAAATTCATTTAATTCTAGTATATTATCTTCTATAAGCTTTTCACTTGTTACATAGTTCTTTGTAGATATTAAATAATCTCCACTATAATTCTCTACAAATATTAATATATTAGGCAATACTAGTATACATACTGCAATAGCCCCTATTAGAAGCATTAATATTCTTTTATTTTCAAACAATTTCTTTATATTAAATAATAGTATTAAAAATACAAACACTGTAAAATAAACCGACATCACATAGTGGCTTAATATTGCTCCTGTATACCCTATTATAAATGATATATAAAATTTCTTTTTTTCATCATTAAATAAATAGTATATGCTAAGCAATACTACTGGTATAAATATACTTATAAAATTTTCTGCAAGTGCCATTCTTACTGTGATTGTACCGAGTCTATATGGGAATAGCATATATATTAGCGCCGATACAAATGCCCACTTTTTGTTTTTGGTGATTTCTGACACCGCAAAATACATTGTTAAGCTTGAAATCACTGAAACAATTACATTTGTAACTAATATACTACTTACCGTTTTTACTCCAAATACTGATAAAACACTTGCAATTACTGCATAAAAGAAATGTGATAGTACTGGATAAAAAATATATATTCCATAGCCTAACCCATAAGCTAAGTTTGGCATTATTGGTGTTATCTTTAGATTGTTTGATACAATATTATCTATATTTGCTAAATGAAATGGTAGGTCGTGGGCTTGCTTGGTATTATCCAAGCTTGCCCACCCTACCATGATTATTGTTACGGCAACTAATGCTATTGCATATGCATGTTTTTTTATAAATTCTTTCATAATTTATATTCCTTCTTTTGCTTTATTTGAAGTATAGTCCAAAAAAGAAGCAAGTAGTGCTAGGTGCACGAAGACAAGTGTCACGGAGACGTACTCTGGTACGTTGATGTGACCTCGTCTAAGCAGCAACAACGCAATACACAGCTTATTTTTTGGGCTAGAAGTACCAAGTTTTAAGCCATAAAAAGTTTTTCACTTGTTCCATTGTCATTGTTACTCCTGATGTTACTGGATAAAATACCCAGAACATAACAATTATCAATATAATATATGCTATCATTATCCAATTTCTTTTTGTAAGTTTATCTAATTGCTGTATTAATGCTACAATTGTTAGCATCACAAACGGAAGTGTTGGGAAGAAATGATACATAAACATTATTCTTCCAATTAATGCATATGGTAGCCATGATGTAAGTATCATTATTGTCATAAATATATCTTCCATTTTTGTATTTTTTATTGTCCTAAATGCCACAAATATCATTCCTAGTATTCCTACCCACCATATAGCAGGATTTCCAAGTCCTACGATTGTTGATTTCATTCCATCTGCTGGATATGATACATGTAACCATACTGGTTTTTGCATTATTGGCCATGTATACCAATTTGATGTAAATGGATGCTCTGCAACAAGTGTTGAGTGATATGTGTACATTTGCTCTATTTGCTTAAATATATCTCCTATGCTATATACTCCATTTGGTTGTATATTTGGGAAAGATAGATAACATACTACATGTATTGCACATGGTATTATTATAAAATATAGAACACATGCAAGCATTATCTTTAAATACTCTTTATCAAATTTTCTTACTTGTATACAGTCTTTTATCATTTTTCCAAAGAACATTATACAAAGTCCTAGTCCTGCATAAAGTCCTGTCCATTTTACTGCTACACTACATCCAAAGAATAATCCCGAATAGAATAGATATTTTAGCTTTTGTTTTAATGGATCTTCTTTATTTAATAGTAGATACTTGTACATAAATAGTGCACTTAACATTATAAATAATACCAAAAAGCTATCTACTGTTCCCATTCTTGTTTGTGCAAAGTGGAAGTTATCAAATGCCATTATTAGTCCTGCAAGCATTGCATACTTACTGTCTTTGAACATACTTTTTCCAAGTACATAGATTACTGCTACCATTAAAATTCCTGCTAAGTTTCCCATAAGTCTATATGCAAATGGTGTCATTCCCATAAATATCATTGGTATCATTTGTATTAGTTTTCCTAGTGGTGGATGTACCCATTCATAAGCTTTCATTCCATGCAAATAGTCATAAGCTGTTCTTGGAAAATATACTTCATCAAAGTACACTGAATTCATGTGACTTATCGTTTCTGGAATAGTGTCTTGCTCGTCTACAAGCATTTTGTCCTTTTCGCTTATTGCTGTTAGTCCTACTAAATTCCCGTCTTGGTCATATAACCCTATTTCTCCAATATAGCCTATATTTGTAGTTAATTCTAATTTTATATATTTTATTGTTTGACTAATACTTGTGTCTTTCCAGAAAAATACTGTTTCATCTTTTACTGTTGCTAACTCTCTATATTCTGTTCCATCAGCCGAAGTATATAGTTTGTATGTTCCTGTATCTTCTCCTGAAAAATGTCTCATTTTGCTAATATATTTTGCATCACCTTCTACTTCTATAATGATGCTCTCGCCTTGTCTATATTCTGAAAAGGTCTGTGGATTTGTGAAACTTCCTAGCCTTATAAATGAAATTACCGCATATATTAGTGTAATAATCCCTAAGATTATCCAATCGTTTTTGGTCATTTTACTTGTTTTGTCTGCAAAAAATTCTTTTACTTTTTCCATTTTTTATCTTATTCCCTTTCTTTTTTTGACTATTATTTATTAAAACATATAATGACATTATTTTCAATATTTTTATATAAAAAATTTAGGCGACCAACGGCCGCCTCTTTAATTCTAATTCAAATCCTCTGTATATCCTTCTTCTGTTTCTCCTTTTATTTTCTTAGGTTCAATAACTTTTGGTGGTACTATTGAAGAATAGTTTTCGCCGTCAAATACTTGTAGGTCTATCGTTCTTGTTAATACATCTGTATAACTATAAGTTGCATTTCCTTCTTCCTCATTGTATTTTACTACAAATATGTTCGGATATGCCTTTTCAAGTGTTGCTTCCTTTTCAAAAAATCTGCTTCTTCCTAGTGCACCTTTTACTATTATCTTTTGTCCTTCTTTTCCCACTATGTCTTCTCTTAAGTTTGAAATATCATCCCTATAAATCATTTGACCACCCATTCCTTTTAGATGTTTAACATGAATGTATTTTATCATTTTTGTAGGTTAATGTCAAAAAAGGTTGATATTTGTAGAAGTCCGTTTTTTGTTTATTTTTATATGGTTTCAAAGATATTTTTGCTATTTGTTACATTTGTGTTACATTTTGATTTCAAAAATGTTACGCGAGGGATTTTTCCAAAACTCTCTGTATCTATCAGTATATTATCACACTTCTTTTTTACCTCTTGCATATCTCCCTCCTACTCTTTTTCCATCATCATGTAACTCTGCTGTTATATCTTTTATTGTAATTATTCTATTATTATTTGTTGTTGCAATCTTTTCTGCAACAATAAGTGGATCCATAAAGTCTATTAATATTCTAGCTGGTGATGAGGCAAAATTTGCTCCGTGACGCTATTATCGCTTCAAAGAAACTCTGACAAGCACCAGCGAATATAACCATATCTTTGTCTGGTCTTTCATTTTTTCTCGCTTCTATTACTGATTTTATAAAGTATCTTGAATTTCTGTAATTATATATATCATCATAGTTGCCTCCTGTTTTTATCATTGCATCATGTCCGTGTAATTACTATTATATCTGGATTGTATTTTTTGATTAAGCTACCGAATTACTTGTGGCTGTCTATTTTCTGGTATGTTTTTTACTATCGCTCTTAATCCTAGTTTATTATAGTATTTCTGCGACTTTTGTGTATATCTTTTATCACCATCTAAATGAAGTATCAACCCATTTGCAACAGTGTTTCTTGTATCTCTTATTTTTATGGCTTCTTTCACTTTTCTTTCTATATGCTTTTTTATCTTTCTTTCTATTCCTCTTTTTGAGGTTTCTAGCTCTGTTTTGTCTATTTTCTCTAAATCACTAAGTTCTGCATCTGCTTCTATTCGATAGTCTATTCCTTTAAGTATTGCATAGGATTTTCCATTTTTAACTTTTATTATTTTACTTACATAAAAGATTATATCTTTTCCATATGATTTTCTTCCTACTATGTCTCCTTTTTTTATTTCCACTTTTTCCACCTCTTAATATTTTATGATTGAACGATAAATTTGGAGATAAGAAAGCAAACTAGAAATATTTTTCATTTTTTGTATATTTTTTTACATTTTGCTAATAATAAGCATGCAAACAATTAAAATTGCTTGAAAGGAGGTTTTGTTTATGGCATCACAAAAACATTTATTTATTACTGCTACTTCTAATGTTTCTTGGAAAGATGCAATTGTTCAAGCAGTTGCGGAGGCTTCTAAAACTATTGATTATTTAACTTCTGTAAAAATTATGGAGCAAAGAGCAAGTATTTCTGGTAAGAAACTTGCAGAATTTTATGTAGATTTAGATTTGACGTTTACTATTGACCGTGAACGTGAAGATTAGACTAGTAAACAGACAAAATAAAGCGAAAGGAAATTGAATTATGGATAAAATACAAACAAACGCACAATATCAAAGTTATGTTGATAAAAAATCTCCTAATTCTCCTATTATAAAAAATTGTTTTAATGCCTTTTGGGTTGGTGGACTTATATGTTCCATTCGGACAATTTATTTTAGATATTTGTAGGTTTAGAGGATTAGATACAGAAGCTTCTGGTACAATTACTTCTATTATATTAATATTTATTAGTGCATTTTTGACTTCTTTAAATTTATTTAATAAGATTGGTAAATTTGCAGGTGCACGGTTCTTTGGTTCCTATTACAGGGTTCGCAAATTCCATTGTTTCTCCTGCAATTGAATATAAATCCGAAGGTTATGTGATGGGTGTTGGTGCAAAAATGTTTACTGTTGCGGGGCCTGTACTTGTTTACGGTATTTCTGCATCAATTTTAGTAGGAATTATTTATCTTATTTTTAACACTCAGTCTATTACTTTGGTTTAAACAACATCTTTGCAATTTATAGCTTTGAATATCGTTTGTCATGCCACGTTGATTAATTACACTAGTTATGAATTGTTGCAAATTTATGAAAGGAGATTTTTGAAATGCAAAAATTAGGAAAACAAACTATTAAGTTTGATACTCCTCCTACAATTTTAGAAACAGCTTCAATCGTTGGTCCAAAAGAATCTCAAGGACCTTTAGCTAAATACTTTGATACTTGTCTTAATGATGAGTTCTGGGGAGAAAAAACATGGGAAAAGGCTGAAAGTAAAATCATAAAGGAAAGCATAAGTCTTGCACTTAATAAATCTAAAATTCCTGCTGATGATATAGATTATTGTTTCGCAGGAGACTTGCTTAATCAATGTATTTCTGCAAGCTTTGGTATTCGCACATTTTCTATTCCATATTTTGGAATTTTTGGTGCTTGCTCTACTTTTGTAGAAGGTATGATTTTATCGAGTATCCTAACTTCTTCTGGAGTTGCAAAAAATGCTCTTTTTGCAACATCTAGCCACTTTTGTAGTGCAGAAAAGCAATTTAGATTTCCTCTTGAATTAGGAAACCAAAGACCACCTACTTCTCAATGGACTGTTACTGGTCGGTGCTTCTGCAGTTGTTGCATCAGAAGGAAACGGCCCTTATATAACTCATGCCACTCCTCGGTAGAGTTGTTGATATGGGTATAAAGGACGCAAATAACATGGGTGCAGCCATGGCTCCTGCAGCCGTTGATACAATTCTTGCTCATTTACAAGATACTGGAAGAAAGCCAAGCTATTATGACCTAATCGTAACTGGTGACCTTGGCCATATTGGAAAAGATATAGTTTTAGATATGATGCAAACTTATGGATATAATTTAGGTCCAAATTACAATGACTGTGGCGTTTTAATTTTTGACAAAGAAAAACAAGACACTCACTCTGGCGGTAGCGGTTGCGCTTGTTGTGGCACTGTGTTTTCTGGCTTTTTATTTAATAGCTTGAAGCAAAAGAAGTATAAAAAGATTTTACTTGTTGCAACTGGTGCTCTTATGAACTCTACTTCTTCACAACAGGGCGAGAGTATTCCTGGTATTGCTCACGCAGTTTCTATCGAGATTGATAAATAATTGCCTTTTGGCAAAGTGGCAAGCTCAGTTGATTTCCAATCAATGTACTTTAGTACGTCTCATGGAATATCGACTTCACGTGCCTAGCCAAAAAAACAATTCTTTGCCAATCATGCGAATACTAATTCTTTTTTGAGTTAGGGATTTTAGAATATATACTTATTGAAAGGATGGATAAAATGGGTGAATTTTTCGGTAGTCTAGAGATTATGGATTATGTTTGGTGCTTTATTATAGGCGGTATAATCTGTATCATAGCTCAAATTTTGATAGATAAAACTAAAATAACTCCT
>JAAVZQ010000024.1 GCA_022791735.1 Clostridia bacterium | reverse complement strand
TTTGTATTTTTGCTTGCATTTACAGTGCTGTTTAATACAGCATCACTTGCAAGAATAACAGCAGAAACACTAGTGGTTGAAAGCGATGAAACAACATATTACACATATATACCAGGTGATGACAGCATTATAAATAGAGAAGCAAATGGAGTAATAACTAGAATAGTGACATTAGATGAGATAATACCAACAATATATAGATATTCAGTAGAAAGTTATGGTGTTACTCTTATTGATAAGAATGGAAAGATAATAACAAGGTTTGATACTGACACAGAAACAATGTGCAATATCTTTGACATGCCAGGAACAACAATAGAAGAAAAGCAAAAATTAATAAATGAAATTAACAACTATGTGTTAGGTCCAGCAGAAACTTTGTTATCTGATAATAAGCATGTAGAGCAAATTAATAATGTTGATGACCTAAGAGCTCTATTCCAAAGAATCTATGCACAGGATACAAGCCGTGCACAAACAGCAGAGTATGAGTGTCCATGGATTGGAAATGTTAGAGAGCAATGGATTGCACAAAGAATAGATTCAGATTTATTTGGAAAAACAACATATTTTGATATAGATAAATTAGGAATTAACTCAACTAATTTACAAGCAAAGAACCATATACCTTGTCTTGGAAAAGATAAAGGCATTATAGGAACTTATGAAACAAACTCAAAAAGTACTAAATTTAAAGAATGCATAGTTACTCATGATAAAACTAATCCTACAAGAGGAGAAGAAGGAGATTTATTCTACATAGGAGAGAACAGTCGGAAATCAAAGCGATGTAGTAAAAAGAGAAATAATTTATGTAGAAATACCATAGTAAAGAAGGGAGGAGAAGCATATGGGAGATTCGTTAACAATTGTAGTAGTAATAATTCTTGCAGCAACAACAATGTTTATATTTCCAATGATGGCAATGTCAGAAAGAAATGATGATGTTGCACAACTTGCAGTAAATACAGCTATTACAGAATTTGTAAATACCGCAAGAAATACTGGAAAAATAACAGAAGAAAATTATACTAAACTAATTTCGGATTTGTATGCAACAGGAAATACTTATGATGTACAAATAGAGTTAAAAGTAATTGATGCTAATCCATCAAGAAAGAAAGGTGGTCACACTTCTTCTACTGGAGGAGATGACTCAAATAAGAAGATAGGAGAGAGTTTGTATGTTTCTCAGTACACATCTCAAATCATGGATGAAGTAGAGGGAAAAGGATATAAACTTATGAAAGAAGGGGATATATTAACTGTGAAAGCTTCTAACACAAATAATACAATATCTCAAATGCTTAAAAACTTCTTCTATTCTTTAAGTGGAAATGATACATATAGTATAGTTGGGCAACATTCAGGAATGGTAACAGTTACAGGAACTGCAAAGTAATAGAGTTTAACATATATTAAATTAATAGGAAAGTAATATAGCTTTCCTATTAATTTAACTTATTGCAAAAACGACAAGGTTCTTATTTTAACCAAAGGAGAAAGCAAATAGTATGAAATTACAAAATTTAATAATAATATTTCTAGCAATTGCCCTACCAGTAATTATTATATTATCTGTGTATGTAAATTATCAAGTAGATACAGCAGCTTTAAGAGAAAGATATAATGATGCATTACTAAATGCAGCACATGAAACGATAGCTGCATTCCAAATAAATACTACAAATGATGAATATTCAGATGTTGCGGATTCTAAAATGAGAGATATACAAGCAGCTTTAAACACATTTGGTGAAACACTTGCGACAGAAGTTGGAGCATCAGGTTCATCTAGAAGTATTATGATGGCATACGTTCCAGCTCTAGTATTTACACTATATGATGGATACTATATTTATTCTCCAACAGAGAGAATATGGGAAGTAGATCAGATACAAGATGAGGAGACTGGTTTAATAGAGTATGAAAAGGATTGGAAACCAGTTGACTTGGTGCATGAATTAAAATCTTATGTACATTATACAAAACAATATACAAATGCTGGAAAAACTAAGATTTTAAATGTAAACTTTACATTAGATAATTTTTTGTCAGTTTATTACTATGAAAGTGGTAAAGAATTTCAATCAAGAGCAGGATATTTAGAGGTAGTTCCAGAAGAACGCGATAGAGAAAGGTTTTTGACAAGTTTGGGACCAGATGATGATGGGCATATAAGAAAATATTATGAGGAAGCATGGGAATTTACAGAATGGTTTAATAAACAGCTTAGTGAATCAGGATTGCAAGATGCAAAAGAAGCCTTAATGATAACAGAAGCTAACCAAGCACTCCCAGATATACCATCTTATTTTAATGATGAAAAGCATGAGGTTATAAGGAAAAGTATAACTGACAACTTAATACAAGCTATGAGTGTATATGGAAATGAAATGCCAGAACTTAATGCAACAGATTGGGATTTGGTCTTAAATAATGTGTGCTTAATTGCATTTATGCAAGGAATTCCAACAGGAACAACAGTATATAATAATTATACAATTGCAGTAAGTACAGAGAACAAAGAAATTGTAAGAGGAAGTGACATATATTTTATAGGTGAAGGAGTAGATGCAGATCAGTATTATCATAGAATTTGGTGCCCACATCTTAAAGGGGATAAGATAACAGGTTATAATAAAACTGATTTCAAAAATCAAGAGAGTGCAGGTCATAGAGATACACTTGCTTGTTATTATTGCATGGTTAATGCAAGTGATGCCACATGGGAATATGCGTCAGAACTTTTTGCTAGTCAAAATAAGGCACCAGATTATATAAGACTTAGAAAGAATGCTTATGATGTAGCTCTCGCAAGGGAGAAGATAAAACTTGTACCTCTTAAACATTCTGGATTTATTAGTGGAAGTAAACCTACTACTGGTGGAGACTGGTAAACGTTTGGGGACGGTTCCAAAACGTTCACAAAATATAAAAATTGGAAATTTTTGTAATTTCCAATTTTTTTTGGCTGTTTTTCTTTTTATTTATTTGGTTATAATATTAGCAAGTAAATCAAAAGAAGGTGAAAATGTTGAAAAAAGCTTTTAATAATAAAAAATTCATGATGATATTAATCATTTTTTTGTTTATTGCATTAATTTATGTAAGTGATATAAGTAATTTGCCAAGTAAGGTTATATTGTTTGAAGGTGAGCCTTTAAATTTAAGAACTATTTTAGGAGTAAATGTAGAAACATCATTTTCAAGTAATCCAAATATTGAGAGGATTGAAAATAATGAAAGTATAACGGTTTCTTCAAGCCCAATAGATAGTGATTATACAGGAACTTTAAATCTAGAAGTTTCTTTTTTAGGAATAAAAGTTAAAGATATAAGTGTTGATATTATTGAAAATGCGGAGGTTGTGCCTCTTGGAAATTTGATTGGGATGAAGCTCTATACAAATGGAGTTTTAGTTGTAGGTATGTCTGAGATAACAGGAAAAGATATGGAAAGGCATAAGCCTTATGAGAATTCAGGGATAATAGAGGGAGATATAATAGTAGAAGCAAATAGTAAAGCTATTACATGTACAAGTGATTTAACGGAAAGCATAAATGAGGCTAAGGAAGAAGAAATTACTCTAACATATATACGTGATGGTAGCAGAAGCCAAACTTGCTTAAAAGCTATTCAGGCAAGCGACAACACATATAAAATAGGACTTTGGGTAAGAGATACAGCAGCAGGAGTTGGAACTGCGACTTTTTATGATACAGATACTAAAAAATTTGCAAGTTTAGGACATGGAATAGTAGATGTGGATACAGAAGAATTAGTGGAAATTGCATCAGGAGAGGTTGTAAATGCAAATATTTTATCTATTTTGAAGGGAAAAGAGGGGAGTCCTCGGAAAGATACAAGGAAGTATTGAAGGAAGACCTACAATTGGAACTATATATAAAAATACAAATTATGGAGTTTATGGAGATTTAACAAGTTTAAATATGATAAATGTAAAATCGAATAAAAAACTACCTGTGGCACTTAGAAATGAGATTAAAGAAGGAAAAGCGACTTTAATTGCAACTCTTGAGAATGATAAACCACAAGAATATGAAATAGAAATTACGAAGATTTATACAAATAATAATTTAGATAATAAAAGTATGGTGATTAAGATAACAGATAAAGAGCTTTTAGAAAAGACTGGGGGAATTGTGCAAGGTATGAGTGGTAGTCCTATTATACAAAATGGGAAACTTGTACGGTGCACTTACTCATGTAATGGTAAATGATTTGGAAATGGGATATGCAGTTTTTGCAGAGCTTATGGTCAAAGAAATGAATACTTAGAACAAATGAAAAGCAGCATCTTGCGTCGTTATTCTGCGAAAGAAAATCCTCAACGTACATTAGTACGTTTCCGGTATTTCTTTCTTGAATGCCTTGCAATATACTACTTTTGATTTGTTCTATATAATTAAGAAAAATTTCATAGGCAAAAAAACTAAAAGTCCGCGCAGGGTAGTTATATATAATTTTTGAGTAACACCGCGTAAGCGACCAAACGAGCAACCGCGAGTGCGAAATGGAGTAACCGACATTTTAAGCTACGCCGTCACGTACAGATTAGAGGTTACGATACCAAGGTGTTCGAAAAAAATTTATATATAACTTACCCATGGCAGGACAAATGACATTTAAAGCCTATGAAATTTTATTTGTTTTTTAATAGCATTGGGCCAATATTTGTAACAGTTCCAGCGCCAAGTGTCAAAACTACATCTCCATGTTTTGCACTTCTTTTTAAGAAAGATACTATATTTTCAAATTCTGATAGATATTGCACTGATTTTCCTAAAGCGTTAAGTTTATCTGCTAGGTCTTTTGATGATATATTAAATACATTTTTTTCTCTTGCTGCATATACATCTGTAAGTATTACATGGTCAAATTCTAGCAGGGCATCTGCAAAATCATCAAGTAAATTTTGCAATCTGCTATATGTATGTGGTTGAAAAACAACCCAAGATTCATTAAATATTTTTCTGTTTAAACTATCTGCTGTTGCTTTTATTTCTGTTGGATGATGTGCATAATCGTCAAATACAGATATATCATTAAATGAACCCTTATACTCAAGTCGTCTACTTGCTCCAGTAAAGCATGAAAAAGCTTCTTGAATTGCAGAATTTGGTATTCCATAATTATTACATAAAGCGATACAAGCTGTTGCATTTAGCACATTATGCATTCCTGAGATAGATAAAGAGAAATTATCAAAGAAAGTTCCATCTTTATATACATCAAAACTTGCATATCCATTCTTATCGAATTTAATATTTTTTGAAACAAAATTAGCATTTGAATTTTTTATTCCAAAAGTCACAGATTTTGCTTTTGTTTCTTTTTCTAGACCAGAACAGTTTTCATCATCTGCATTAAATACTAAAAGTCCATCTTCTGGAAGTAGTTTCACATATTTATGAAATGCATTTTTTATATTATCTATATTTCCAAAATAGTCCAAATGATCATTATCTATATTTAAGATTATTTCAGCCTTTGGATGGAAATGTAAAAAACTTTCAACATATTCACATGCTTCTAGTATAAGATAGTCACTATTTCCTATTCTATAATTTCCATCAAGTTGTTTTAAAATAGCACCAACTTGCACATTAGGATCAAAACCTGCTTTTATAAAGCAAAGTGAAACAAGTGATGTAGTAGTGGTTTTACCATGAGTACCAGAAATACCAATAGTTTCTTTAAATGCTTCTGTGAGTTTACCTAAGAAAACTGCTCTTTCACAAGTTTTTATATTTAATTTTTTTGCTTCAATAAGTTCTGGATCATCTTTTGCAATTGCAGCAGTGTAAACAACTAAGTTAGCATTTTGTATTTTACTTAAATCACTACCAATTGTAACGTCAATCCCATGAGAAATAAGCCTATCTGTGATTTCGGATTTTGCCCAATCACTACCAGTTACATTTATACCCATATTTTTTAGTGTTTCTGCAATTCCGCTCATGCTTATTCCGCCAATACCAATGAAATGAATTGTTTTATATTTTTTTACATCTTCAATAACACTCGACATCATTCTAGCCTCCATATTTTTTTCAACTTCTTAATTATATATATATTATATGAATATTTCAAGACTTTTGCTGTAAAAAAGCAGAAATTTGACTTAATTAAGTTACAATTCACAGTTTTGAATATTGTTTGTCCTGCAATGGGAAGTTATTAATTATTTTTTTCTAACACCTTGGTGTCGTAACCTCCAATCTGTACGTTACTGCGTAGCTTACTACGTCGGTTACTCCATTTCGCACTCGCAAAGCTCGTTTGGTCGCTTACGCGGTGTTACTCAAAAATAATTAATAACTTCCTTGCACGGACTTTAAGTTTATTTAGCTGTGAATTGTAACCTTAATTAGTAACAGAATATTGAAAACAAACAAAAATTATAGTATAATTACGTCAAGGTTTTAATATAAACCCAAATATTTGGAGGTGTAAAGCAATGTACTTTAGTAGCCTAGGAATGCGTGGCAAAAACGTCGTAGGAGAAGGAACAGAGAAGATTATGCCGCCGGAGGCTGTGCTCACTGAGGAGCCGAGAGATACCTCGCCTTCATCTGCACTTGGACAACGGGTACTTAAAGTTCACCCTGCCTATGCAAATGGCCCAGAGGTAATGGACCGCAAATAAAATGCTGAAAAATGGAGTATGGAAATGGCGATTGTCATTTTTATACTCCATTTAATATCTAATATAGCAATGTTATTTTATTCCTATCTTGTTTTATAAATTTCTCACTTTTCAAATATGAAAGTTCACGTGACATAGAGCTCCTATCTACTGACAAATAATTTGCAAGTTCAGTGATTGAAAAAGGAAGAGTAAAACTTTTACCATATTTTTTTGACAACAATCCAAAATATCCGAAGTAGTTTATCTCTTGTAGTTCTTCTAGATAGAAGGTCTACACGAGATGTTAAATCCATAATTTTTGCGATAATAAGGCTAGGCATTGAGGCGACTAAAATTTTGTGATATGAGCAATTTGATTTACATTTTACATTGATATCATCATATAGGAAAAATAGAACTGTACATTTTTCTTTTGCTTCAACAATAAATTCGCTGTTTGTGTTTATATCATAGAATATTTCCCCGAATATAGCATCTTTTGAAAAATGTTCTGTTACAACTTTGTTCCCATTTATATCATATCTTACTAAATCAGCTGTACCAGAGATAAGGATGCAAAGTTGATTACGATTTACAAGATATGTTGTTATAGTTTCACCTTTATTAAACTCTTTTATCTGTGTTTTTGAACAACTAGAATTAAATTCTTTTGCGAAATCTGCAACATCAAAATTATTTACCACAAAAATTTACCCCCTAAATATCAACGTTTTTTAATGATTTATTTCTTTATGACAAAATAATATCACATAAACGTTGCAAATGCAACAATATAAATTAAAATGTTTTCGAAATTAAAACTATATAAGCTTAGAAAATAAAGAGATTTAGCAAAATCTTAAAAAGGAAATAAAAATGTTAACCAAAATGTAACATATTTGTAATATTTGCGTAAAGATAGAATACAACTGCTTCATCCAATTTAGTCAATTTGATTGTTGCAATTGCAACAGATTTTTATAAAAAACACATATATAATGACGATAGTTTTAACAAGGGAGGAAGAATGATGAAAGTAATTAAAAGGGACGGAAGAGCAGTAGAATACGAAAGAAAGAAGATTGAATTAGCTATTGAAAAAGCAAATAATGAAGTAAGAGGAAGAGAAAAAGCAACTAAGGAAGAAATTAAAAATATAGTAAGCTATATTGAAGATTTAGGCAAAAAAAGAATTCTTGTTGAAGATATTCAAGATATTATTGAAGAACAATTAATGCGGAATCGGTAAATACGATTTAGCTAAAAAATATATAGTATATAGATATACAAGAGCTTTAATTAGAAAACAAAACACAACTGATGAATCAATATTAAGTCTAATTAAGAACTCTAATAAAGATTTGATGGAAGAAAACTCAAATAAAAATGCGATTATTGCATCAACACAAAGAGATTTAATAGCAGGAGAAGTTTCAAAGGATTTAACAAAAAGAATGTTATTACCAGAGAAAATTTCAAAAGCACATGAAGCTGGAATTTTACACTTCCATGATGCAGACTACTTTTTACAACCTATATTTAACTGCTGTTTGATAAATATAAGTGATATGTTAGATAATGGAACAGTTATGAATGGAAAAATGATTGAAAGCCCAAAGAGTTTCCAAGTTGCATGTACAGTTATGACACAAATTATAGCATCAGTTGCAAGTAGCCAATATGGTGGACAATCAGTTGATATTAAGCATTTAGGAAAGTATTTAAGAAAGAGCCGTGAAAAATTTAGAAAACAAGTAGAAGAATTAAATGAAAATGGTTCACTTTCAGAAGAGATGATAGAAGAATTAGTTGACCAAAGATTGCAAGCTGAATTAAGTTCAGGAGTTCAAACAATTCAATATCAAATAAATACTTTAATGACAACTAATGGTCAATCTCCATTTGTTACATTGTTCTTAAATCTTGAAAAAGATGATGAGTACATTGAAGAAAATGCAATGATTATAGAGGAAATATTAAAACAAAGATATAAAGGAATTAAAAATGAAAAAGGTGTATATGTAACACCAGCATTCCCAAAACTTGATTATGTTTTAGATTAACATAACTGCTTAAAAGGCGGAAAATATGACTATTTAACAAAACTTGCTGTAAAATGTTCTTCAAAAAGAATGTATCCTGATTATATATCAGCTAAAAAGATGAGAGAAAATTATGAAGGCAATGTATTTAGTCCAATGGGATGTAGAAGTTTCTTGGCTCCATGGAAAGATGAAAATGGAAAATATAAATTCGAAGGTAGATTTAATCAAGGTGTTGTAAGCATCAATTTACCACAAATTGGAATTATTGCAGGACATGATGAAGAAGCTTTCTGGAAATTATTAGACGAAAGACTAGAATTATGCAAAGAAGCTTTAATGTGTAGACATTATTCTTTACTTGGTACATCATCAGATGTAAGCCCTATACATTGGAGATATGGTGCAATTGCAAGGCTTGAAAAAGGTGAAAAAATAGACAAGCTACTTAAAAATGGATATTCATCAATTTCACTTGGATATATTGGAATTTATGAAGCTACAAAAGCTGTGAAAGGTGTATCTCATACAACAGCAGAAGGTAGAGAATTTGGTTTGAAAATAATGAGGCATTTGAAAGAGACAACAGAAAAATGGAAAGCAGAAACAGGACTTGGATTTGCATTATATGGAACACCAGCAGAGAGTTTATGTTACAGATTTGCAAGAATAGATAAAGAAAAATTTGGAGAGATTGAAGATATAACAGATAAAGGATATTATACAAATTCATATCACATAGATGTAAGAGAAAAAATCGATGCATTTGATAAGCTTAAATTTGAAAGCGATTTCCAAAAGTTGTCAGGTGGTGGGGCTATCTCTTATGTAGAAGTTCCTAACATGAAGCATAATCTAGATGCATTAGAGGAAGTTGTAAGATTTATCTATGATAATATTCAATATGCAGAATTTAATACTAAATCTGATTATTGTCAAGTTTGTGGATTTGACGGAGAAATAGCAATTAATGACCATAATGAGTGGGAATGCCCAAATTGTGGAAATAAAGACAAAAGCAAAATGAATGTAGTAAGACGTACTTGCGGATATTTAGGAGAGAACTTCTGGAATGAAGGAAAGACGAAGGAGATTAAGTCAAGAGTGCTACATCTATAAAAGGAGGAAATATTATGCACTATGCAACTATAAAAAAATGTGATGTAGCAAATGGACCAGGAGTACGTGTATCATTATTTGTAAGTGGATGTTCACATCATTGCAAAGGATGCTTTAATCAAGAAGCATGGGACTATAATTATGGTAATGAGTTTACAAACAAAGAAGAAGATGAAATTATGGAAGCTCTAAAACCAGATTATATAAAAGGATTATCACTACTTGGAGGAGAACCATTAGATATTAAAAATCAAGAAGGTTTACTTCCAGTTGTAAAAAAGGCAAAAGAACTATATCCAGATAAACCAATATGGTGCTATACAGGTTACTTATTTGATAAACAAGTAATGGAAAATATGGCTAAAACTAATGATACGACAAATGAACTTTTAAAATACATAGATTATGTGGTAGATGGACAATTTGTTGAAAGTTTGAGAAATCCATCACTTCAATTTAGAGGTTCATCAAATCAAAGAATAATTGATGTACAAAAAACTCTTGAAAATCATGAAGTTACATTATGGGATAAAATAGAGGAATAATTTCAATTAAATAGTAAATACTAAACCCTAGGTGATAAGTATGAAAATTTCTTGGCTAAGAGCTAAAAATGATGATAACAGCTTTAAAGTACTAAAAAACCTAGGGTTTGATGTATATAATGTGGAAGATGAAGAGAAAACGGACGAAGTTATTAATAATTTAGTTCAAAATGATTATAAAATAATAGTTTTATCTAATGAAATGGCGTCATTTTCAAGTGATATAATTACAAAATACAGAAATCAAGATGATATAAGCATAGTGATTGCAGAGGGCAAAGAGAATTTAAAACTATATTAACTCTATTTGTATATTTTGGAAAGATTTGGAAAAAATATATGTATGGAGGTACATAGTGACATGAATGTTAGTCAGATGAAAAATATAATAGTTTTAAAGGATTTACCATCTAATATTGTGGATGAGGCTATAATAATACTAAAAAAACGGAAGTAAAGTAAAAGATAAAGAATTATTAGAGGGGAAAAGTACAAATGCATTTTCTAAAAACGAGGATGGAAATTATGAGACAGCACTAAAAGAAGCAGAGTTTTTAGTATCTGATTATATGAGAAAAATAGAAAAGCCCTCAAAAGGTATCCCTAGTACAAATAAAATGAATATAGAGTACAAAAAATTAAAGTTATGTAGTATCTTACTTGGAATAATTGCAGCAGTCAGTATAATTATAAGTATAGTGAAATAATGAAACTTA
>JAAVZQ010000023.1 GCA_022791735.1 Clostridia bacterium | reverse complement strand
ATAATACCAATTTTTATACATGTCAATATAAATTCATACTTTCTCTTCTCTTATCTACCATTTTGTATAAAATTTTTCTGTAACTCTTTTCCTTCAAAATAAATATTATATATTGAAATGGAGGATGTCTTATGAATATTTTATTTTTAGGTGGAGATAAAAGGTATGAATATATGATAGAGGCATTATCTAAGAAACATTTTGTTTCTTCTATTGGCTTTGATAATTTAGGAAATAATATAAATGAAAGCAATCTAAAGTCACTTAATTTAGCCGACTTTGATATTGTGCTTTTCCCCATAACTGGAATAAATGACAAAATGGAAATAAAAACTTTAAAAGGTACTGTAGTTTTGCCAGAAGAGCCTTTTTATAGATTAAAATATGCAAAATCTTGTCCTATCTTTTTTACTGGGCTTAAAACAAACAAACTATTAGAACTAATCCCAGCTTCACAAATACTCAGTTTTTTAGACTATGAAGAAGTAAAAGAAATAAATGATGAGTTATCTATCAAAGGAACTCTTGACTATATAAAAAATATGAAAAACGATGTAGTTTGCATTTTAGGCTATGGTAAACTTGGAAAAGAATTATATTGGAGGCTTTTAGACAGTCGGTATAAAAACTTTTATAATTTCAAGACCAAAAGAACTTATATATCATGATAAAGTTACAAACTTTTACCCTTTAGAGAGCCAGAATATCGTTTCTGTGTTTAAAGTTTGTGATATAGTTATCAATACTATACCTTATAATATAATACCAGAGGAAGCAATTTCGTGCGAATATGTACCATATATTTTAGACATTGCATCAAGTCCTTATGGGATAAACAAAGAAATATTAGAAAAATACGAAGATAAAATAGAATACAACATATATTCAGGTATTCCAAGTAAATTCGCACCTAAAGAAGCATCTGATATTTTACTTAAAACTTTAAAGAAAGTGATTGATGAAAAATGAAACTTGGAGTAGTTATTACTGCGTCTTTTTGTACTTTAAAAAAAGTTTTAATTGTACTAAGAGAGCTAAAAGAAAAAGGTTATGACATTTACCCTGTTTTATCTAATAAAGTTGTGGATTATGATACAAGATTTGGAAAAGCCGAAGACTTTGTGAATGAAGTAGAAACTATCACACGGAAGAACAATTGTAAAAGACATAGTAGAAGCAGAAAAATTTGGACCTATGTATAAAATGGATGCAATGCTTGTGCTTCCAGCAACTGGCGACTTTATGGCAAAAATGGCAAATAGCATAACAGATAATGCTGCAAACCTTGCAGTAAAAGCAACACTTAGAAATCAAAGTCCAATTATTGTAGCTGTATCTACAAATGATGGCTTAGGTTTAAGTGGTCAAAACATAATGAGTCTTATGAATTTAAAATACGTATATTTTGTCCCTTTTGGGCAAGATGACTATATAAAAAAGCCAAACTCTTTAGTTGCACACTTTGATATGGTAATACCAACTATCGAAGCTGCACTAGAAGGAAAACAAATACAGCCTTTGCTAAAGGAATATACAAAAAATCAGTAGGATTTGAACTTTTATATGTCCTGCAACGGGTGTTCTATATTAAAAATTATTTTGTTCCTTACTGGTCGTCACATCAATAATTTTTAATATAGAACACCCTGCGCAGACTTTTAGTTTTATTTGCCTACTGATTTTGTATATTATCAAACGAAGCAAAAGTAGTATATTGCTAGGAAAACAAGGCAAATAACCGCAGATTAGGCTATCGCCTATCGAAAATTATTTGTCCGCAGTTTGACAAAGCAAAATGCTACTTTTCATTCGTTTGAGGCTTAAGCTTCTTCGTAAAACACCTTATAAGTCATATAAGCGCTATAAATATCATACTTACTTGTTACCTCATAAGGAGAGTGCATAGAAAGAACTGGCACACCACAATCTATTACTTCCATGCCCTTATCAGCTAGAAGATATGCGATAGTTCCTCCTCCGCCTACATCTACTTTACCAAGTTCTGATAATTGATATTGTATATTATTTTTCTCAAGAATTCCTCTTATTTTTCCAATAAACTCTGCATTTGCATCAGATCCACCTGATTTTCCTCTTGAACCTGTATATTTATCAAAAGAAACACCATAAGAAAGATATGCACTATTTGTTCTATCAGAAACTGCTCCATATATAGGATCATATCCAGTACCAACATCTGCTGATAACATACTTGAATTACAATATACTTTATTTATTAAATTTGGTCTATTCTCTCCTGCCTTGTTTAATAATTCTGAAACGAAATAATCAAAAGTTTGTGAAGCCATTCCTGTATTTCCCATACTTCCAACTTCTTCTTTATCAGCTAATATACATATAGCTGTCTTATCTTGTACCTTAGCTTCTAAGATTGCTCTTAAAGCAGCATATGCACATACTTTATCATCTTGACCATAACCTGCAACCATACTTCTATCAAAACCTAAACTCTTTGCATTAAAAGCTGGAACTAACTCTAATTCAGAACTTTGTAAATCCGCTTCAACTATTCCATATTTCTCATTTAATAGTTTAAGTACATTTAACTTTATCTTCTCCTTTACATCATCACTTCCATAAGGCATATTTCCAATAAGAAGGTTCAAATCCTCTCCATCTATGCCATCTCCTAGTTTCTTTTGCATTTGATCCTTTGCTAAATGAGGTAAAAGGTCTGTAATTGTGAAAATTGGATCATTTTCATCTTCTCCAATATTTACAGTTATCTTCTCTCCATTTGTTTTAACCATCACTCCATGTATACTAAGAGGAATTGCTGTCCATTGATATTTCTTTATTCCACCATAATAATGTGTATTAAAATATGCAAACTCTGCATCTTCATACAATGGATTTGGTTTTAAATCTAATCTTGGAGAATCAATATGTGCTCCAACTAAATTCAATCCTTCTTCTAACTTTTTATTTCCAATAACTGCAATGTACATTGCCTTTCCTCTATTGCAAAAATATACTTTATCTCCCGGCTTTACACTTTGAACATCCGCAATATCTTTAAAACCATTTTTGACTAAAACAGCTTTTGCATTCTCTGCAAACTCTCTTTCAGTCTTTGACTTATTCAAAAACCAAATATATTCATCTGAAAACTTAAAAACTACTTTTTTATCATCTTCATTTAAGCTTTCCCATCCTATTTTCTTTCTGTCACAAAGTTTCTTCTCTAAAATCTTTCCTTCTGACTTTTCCATACTTTCATCAATCCTTTCTTTAATTCAAACAATAATCATCATTTGGCGTTGTTTCTTGAATATATATATTATCAATTGTCGCAATTCACAGCAAAACAAATTCAAAGTCCGCGCAGAGTAGTTCTATTAATAATTTCTTCGATGATTCTTACCCTTTAGAAAATGTCATAAGCGTAGCGAATTACATTTTCTTAAGGGGGGAGATTTTCGAAAAATTATTAATAACTACCAAGTTCGCAGGACAGATGTAACTTAAAGCTGTGAACTGTAACTATTAATTATACATTGAAACGGAATAACACAATATCCCCATCCTGCATAACATAATCCTTACCCTCTAATCTCAAAAGTCCTTTTTCCTTAACCTTATTCATATCTCCACCGTTCATTTATCAAATCATCAAAAGATACAACCTCTGCTCTAATAAAACCTCTTTGTATGTCTGAATGTATCTTTCCTGCAGCATCTGGTGCTTTTGTACCTTTTTTTATTGTCCAAGCTCTTACTTCTGGCTTACCTGCTGTCAAAAATGACATAAGCCCTAATAAATCATAACTTGCTTTTATTACTTTATCAAGTCCAGATTCATCAAGTCCAAGTGCTTCTAACATCTCCTTTTTGTCATCTCCGTTCTAGAGCTGATAATTCTTCTTCTATTTTAACACATAAAGGTATAACTTTCGCATTTTCTGTTTTTGCATATTCTCTTACTTCATTTACTTTTGCGTCACTTTCTGCTTCTATAATTTGACCTTCACTAATATTGGCAATATATAGTATTGGCTTAATTGTTAGCAAATATGCATCTTTTACAATTTCTATTTCCTCATCTGTGAAATCAATCGTTCTGGCTGATTTTCCACTTTCAAGCACTTTCTTCACTTTTTCTAATACATCTATCTCAAAAGCATACTTTTTATCTGCTTTAAGCATCTTTTTAGCTTTTTCTATTTTCTTATCAATTGTTTCTAAATCTGCTAAAATAAGCTCTAAATTTATAGTTTCAATATCTCTAAGCGGTTCAATTTTACCATCAACATGAACTACATTTGAATCCTCAAAACATCTTACAACTTCACAAATACTATCAACTTCACGAATATGTGATAAAAATTTATTTCCAAGTCCTTCTCCCTTGCTTGCACCTTTTACCAAACCTGCAATATCAACAAATTCGATAACAGCATGTGTTGTTTTCTCTGGCTCATAAATTTCTGTAAGTTTATCTAATCTTTCATCTGGCACTGCTACCATACCCACATTTGGCTCTATTGTACAAAATGGATAATTTGCACACTCTGCTCCTGCATTAGTTATTGCATTAAACATTGTACTTTTTCCTACATTTGGAAGTCCTACTATACCTATTTTCATTTTTACAAAATCCTTCCCTTCTTAATTTTACTTTATTATTATATTTCCTTTTTGCAACTTTTGCAAGAGGGTTTTAGTTTATAAAATTAAGCAACTTTTTCAGAATAATTTATAATTGTTATTTCTATCGCTAACTTCTTCATTTCATTTACATCTGTTACTAATATATTTCTTTGGTGTAATCTATTTAAACTATGGTTTGTCCACTAGATTTTTTCCTATTTAATAAATTCTATTATCGTTTCTATATTAAGCTGTTCTTCCAAATTTATACCTCCTTTATTTTAGCATAAAATACTTGATTGTTGCAATAGTTTTCATTTTTTTATTGTATCTGGGATTTTTTAGAATTCCT
>JAAVZQ010000001.1 GCA_022791735.1 Clostridia bacterium | reverse complement strand
TATTTCTTTTCTATCAAATTCTTCAAAAAATCTCTGTGATATTGGCAGTCCGACTTGCAAATGTTGTACTTTCATTTAATCCAAATTCTATCAAGTCTTCTCTCATCTTTTCATTTGACACAAAGAACTTCTCTAAGTACTGATGTCCGTACTAGCCATTGCTCATGGTATTTAAAGTCTGTCATGATTGTCATTACATCTATTTTTAGTTTTCCTTTTTTCTTTAGTATCCCACACATTTGTGTTGAGAATGGATGTACTGATATTATTATACTAGGATTTATTTTTTCTATTAGTTTGCCAAGTTTATTTGTAAGCATTCTATTTACACTATTGCTAAAACCTGCGATAAGACCTTTTCTTGACTTTCTATATACCCATCCCCACATCTTTGGCATTTTTTTTGCAAATTCTTCATATAGTTTCACTGTTATAAAATTTATAGGTTTGTTTAAGTATTCCATACAATCAATTACTTCTATTTCATATGAAGGATATTTTTTTTGGATTACTTCTTTCATTGCTTTTGCTGCACTTAGGTGTCCTCCACCATAAGACGCATAAAATATTAACACTTTCATTTTCAATCTCATTCCTTATTTTAGTTACTAACATTTTTTATTTTATCACATATACAAAACAAAAGCAAAGGAAAAATCCTTTGCTTTATTTGCATTATTTAACATAGTATTCTGGATTATATGCTATATCATTTACTCTTATTTCAAAATGTAAGTGTGAACCATATGAGTCTCCTGTATTTCCTACTTTCGCAATTACATCTCCTTGATATACATAGTCTCCAACTTTACAGTCAAGTTCACTACAATGTCCATAGTATGTTTGAATTCCATTACCATGTGATATGATTACAAGATATCCAAATCCACCACTATTCCATCCCGAGAAAGTAACTGTTCCTTCTGCTGCTGCTTTTATTATTGTTCCAGTAGGCGCTCCATAGTCTGTTCCTTTATGGTTTGTTCCCCACCTTGAACCAAATCTTGATGTAATTCCTGCTTTTATTGGTTTTATAAATTGAATTCCAACTTCTTTATATGATGTTCCACCATTTCCTGCTCTTGTAACTCTTCCCATATTTCTAGCTATTTCTGGTGTAATTTTGTTTTCGTATAATTGTACTACTGCTGTTTCTACTGATACATATTCTTGCTTTTCTTTCGCATATATTTGTCTTTGTGATAAATATCTTGCATTTTTACTATCTTTTTCTTCTAACTTCTTTATTATTTGATCTGCTTCACTAGATGTCTTTACATAGGCTTTATCCTCGCCACTTACAGCTACTGCATAGTATGTGTAGTATGGTACTCCTGTACTTGTAATTTCCTCATATATCTCATCATCGTTAGTTTCTATTCCCTTTTTCAAAAAACATAATTGATATGAAGGTATCTCATCTAATTGAACAAATGCTACATCTTCATCTTCTGCACCATGTTCTCTATAATTTTCTATCTTTTTCTGAAGAGCTGCTTTATTCTTACAGTATCCAATCATTTCTCCTTTAAAAGTTACACTATATATGGGTTTATAAACACTCATTATTATTGTTATAATTACTATACTACTAACTGCAAATAATGCTATTAACTTTATACTTGCTCTTAAGCCAATTAGTAATCTCCTCATAAGCACTCCTTTGTACATTTTATTTTTCCTACGGATAATGCGTTTTTTCGTTTACTAATAGATTTTACCTTATTTACCTTTTTTATTCAATTTTAATTTGTGCCACTTTTGTAGCTTTTTCTTTCGTTTTCTTTTATTATCTCTTGTTATCTCTTGTTTTCTCCTTCTTAATTTTTTTGTAATATTTTTGTCATATTTCCTGTCTTCCTTCTAACGCCTTGGCTAGAGTGACTTCATCTGTATATTCCAAATCTCCTCCGAATTGGAATTCCATGCGCAATTCTTGTAACTTTTACTCCGAGCGGTTTTAGTAATTTTGATATATACATAGCGGTTGCTTCTCCTTCTACTTTAGGATTTGTAGCAATAACTACTTCTTTTATATCTGGATTTTGCTGTATTCTTGCAAGAAGTTCTTTTATTTTAATTTCATCTGGTCCAATCCCATTCATTGGCGATATTGAACCGTGTAACACATGATATGTTCCCTTAAACTCATGAGTTCTTTCCATTGCAATAACATCTTTTACATCTTCTACAACACATATTAAATTCTGTTCTCTCTTAGGGCTTGCACATATTGGACATGGATCAGTATCTGAAATATTATAGCATTTAGAACAATATTTTAAATTTGCTTTTGCATTTGTAATAGAATTTATAAACTCTGTAACTTCTTCCTCTCTTGCATTTAATATATGAAATGCAAGCCTTATAGCTGTTTTATGCCCGATACTTGGAAGTCTTTCAAATCCTTCTATTAGTTTTTCTATTGATGGTGAATAATACGACATAGTATATTTATCCTTTCATTAAAATTCACAGCTAATAAAGCTAAAAGTCCGCTCAGGGTAGTTATATATAATTTTGAGTAACACCGCGTAAGCGACCAAACGAGCTTTGCGAGTGCGAAATGGAGTAACCGACATTTTAAGCTACGTAGTAGCGTACATTCTGGAGGTTACGACACCAAGGTGTTAGAAAAAATTATATATAACTACCCGTGGCAGGACAAACGAAACTTAAGGTTGTGAACTCTAATTTTATATTAATCCATTTATATTAAACTTACCTAAGCTCTCGCTTTGTGCACTGTCAACCTTCCTTAATGCCTCATTTACGCATGTTAATATTAAATCTTCTAGCATCTCTACATCGTCTTTGTCTACAACATCTTTTTGTATTTTTATTTCTTTTATTTCTTTTCCGCCTGTTACTTTTACACTTATTGCTCCTCCACCTGCTGTTGCCTCAAATTCTTTTGATTGTAACTCTTCTTGTGATTTTTCCATATCTGCTTGCATTTTTTTTGCTTCTTTCATTAGTTTATTAATGTTCATTCCTCCAAAGTTTGCTCCCCCTGGAAATCCACCTCTTTTTGACATTTTTATTCCTCCTCTATATAATTTATTGGTATATCTAAATCGCCTAAAATATCTTCTGGCGTTTCTTCTACCACTTTTGTTTCTTGCTCAACTGATGCTTTTTCTACTTTTTTTGCTTTTGTATCTACGCTTTCTAATTTTATATGCATTGGTTTTCCAAAAATCATCGATACTTCTTTTGTTATTTCGTTCATGTTTTCTGGTTTTTCAAGAAATGTTTTACCAAATGCAGTAAGTCCTCCATTAAACCTTATTGATACTGTTAGGTCATCTAATGCTACGGCTT
>JAAVZQ010000150.1 GCA_022791735.1 Clostridia bacterium | reverse complement strand
TGAAGATGAAAATAAAGCATTAAATGAATTAAATGAGCTTAAGCAAAAATTAAAGACAGAAATTGATAATATTACAACAGAAATAGAAGATATACAAAACATGGGTGCATCTAATGTACAAGAAAAAGAAAGATTAAATTCACGGAATTAGTATATCAAATGAAAGAATTACTAATAATAAAGAAAATTATTCAAGATATGAAAAGGAAATAGAAGAACTAAATATTAAAGACAGAGAACTTGAAGAAGAGAAAAATCAAAAACAGGAGAAGAAGGAAAGGCTTTTTGCAAATAAAGCAAAATTTGAGAAAGAACTACAGGAAAAGGAAGCAGAACTTAATAATTTAACAGGGAAGCTTACAGAAAAAGAGAAAGAAATTGAAGCAAAAAAGGCAGAGATTGAGAAATTTACAGATGAGAAATATGAGAAACTAAATGAAATAAGTACAATAGATGTTAATAATGAGAATATTGATAAAAGGCTTAAGACTTTAAAATATGATATACAAGTTGCAATATCAGAACTTGATAGTACAAATATGACAAGACAAGATTTAACTAACGCTTTTGAGGAAATAGAAAGCAAGAAAAATAAGCTAACAGAGCAAATTGAAGAGATTACAACAAAACAAGAAGAGGAAGAAAAGGCTTTAAAAGAGTTTGATAACAATATAAATAGTTTACAATCTGATTATAGAATAAAAGAATCAAGGCTAAAGTTTTTGATAGAAACAGAAAAGGAAAAAGAGGGATATTCAAAAACAGTTAAATCTCTTTTACTTGCAGCTGAAAAGGATAGTAGCCTTAAAAAAGGATTAGAAGGGGCTTTGAGTGACTTGATATCAGTAGATAGCAAGTATCAAATTGCAATAGAGATGACACTTGGGAATATGCTTCAAAATATAGTTACAAATACTGAACAAGATGCTAAAAAATTAGTGGAATATTTAAGACAAAATAACCTTGGTAGAGCATCATTTTTGCCAGTTACCACGGTAAAGGGTAAAAAGCTTGACAAGTTTCAAAAGGGTAATATCAAAGGAGATATAATTATTGCGTCTGACATTGTAAAAACTGATAAAAAATATGAAGGTGTAATACTTAGTTTGCTTGGTAGGACAGTTATTGTAGAAGAGATGCAAGATGCAATAGATTTAGCAAAATTAAATCGGTTATTCTTTTAAGATTGTAACATTAAAAGGAGATACAATAAATCCTTCGGGTGCAATTTCTGGTGGTTCTTATACAAAAAAGACTGTGAATATTTTAGGAAGAAAAGGTCAAATTGAAGATTTACAAAAAGAACTTAAAGAGATTGAAAATAAAATACAAAAACTAATTGATGATAAAAAAGAATATGAAGCAAATTCAGATAAATACGAAGAAGAATTAGAAAGTCTAAGGCAAGAGCTGCAAGAGGTACATGTAACTTACGCGACTGATAAGCAAAAAGTTTTAGCTGTAGAAGAGAATTTGCAAAAACTAAGAGAAAGAATTGATAAAGCAAAAGCGGAAAGCTTAGAAATAGAAGAAGAAAAGCAAAATAATATTAATAAGAAAAAGGAATTT
>JAAVZQ010000022.1 GCA_022791735.1 Clostridia bacterium | reverse complement strand
GTACCACTTGATGAAATTTGCCTTTTTTTCTTGTGCTGTTGGTTTTCTTGCTTGGTTCTTGTCTTTCATGTTTACACTCCTCAAAAAGATTTTTTTCAGTGAAGTCTGTTTCCCAAGATGTCAAAACAGAAGTGCACTGATATTTGCTTGTGAGATTTACTCACATAAGCTATTCTATTATACCATAAAATGTACTAAAACACAAATTTTTACTCAAACTATTGGATTTTTTTTCATCTTGTGGTAAAATATATGACAATAAGGAAGCAAACAAGGTAAATCAATGTACCTTGTGTGGAAGGAATGAGATTGATAATGGGATTTTTTGATAAATTAAAATCAGGATTAAGCAAAACTAAAGCATCAATAGATGATAAAATAAATGGTGTATTTAGTACTTTTAGAAAAGTAGATGAAGAACTTCTAGAAGAACTTGAAGAAGCACTTATTATGTCAGACATAGGAATGGATACATCAGTTCAAATAATATCAAATTTAAGAGATAAAATAAAAAGGCAAAATGTTAAAGAAGCAGAAGAAGTAAAAGTGTTATTAAGAGAAGAGATACAAAATATTTTAGAAGTATGTGATAATAGTTTAAAACTTGAAACAACACCTTCAGTAATACTTGTAATAGGGGTTAATGGGGTTCGGAAAGACAACTTCAATTCGGAAAAATTGCAAATAGACTTCAAAAAGACGGAAAAAAGGTAATGGTTGCAGCAGCAGATACTTTTAGAGCAGCAGCAGTAGAACAGCTAGAGATATGGGCAAAACGTGCAGGATGTGATATAATAAAGGCAAAAGAAGGTACAGATCCAGCGTCAGTTGTTTTTGAAGCAATAAGAAAAGCAAAAGAAAATAATATAGATGTCTTGATATGTGATACAGCAGGAAGACTTCACAACAAAAAGTATCTAATGGACGAGCTTGAAAAAATACAAAGAGTAATTGGAAAAGAACTTCCAGAAGCAGACAAAGAGGCACTTCTTGTAATAGATGCAACAACAGGGCAAAATGCAATAGAGCAGGTAAAAGCTTTTAATGAAGTTAGTAAAATTACAGGGTTAGTGCTTACAAAACTTGATGGTACAGCAAAAGGTGGAGTTGTGATTGGTATTGTACATGAAAATAAAATACCTGTGAAATTTATTGGCGTAGGTGAAGGCGTAGATGATATGGAGGTATTCTCATCACACGATTTTTCAAATGCAATAATTTAAAGATTGCAATTTATAGCCTCTAAGTTTCGGCTGTCTGTGAGATGGTAGATAGAATTACCATACACAAACTTTAAATTATCTTAAAATATGAATTGTAACTTTAGCAAAGAAAGGAGAATGTATATTGTCAGAAGAAGTAAAAAATGAAAATGTGGAAGTAGAAAATAAAGGGGAAACAAAAAATAGGAAATTTAGGAGAAGAACACTTTTTGTACTTATAGTTTTGGCAATATTTGTAATTTCTGCATTTATTATATGTAGAGCAGATTACTTAGAGACACTAGAAATAGGAGAAGAGTATAGCAAAGTGTTTATGCAAAATATGAAATATAAAAGAAATATTGCTATTTTAAATTTCATATTCGTATTTTCAATTGCATATATAACAAACGGGTTTATAAAAAAGGGACTTAGAAAGTTTTTTGAAGAAGAAAAAAAGGAGATGCCAAAACTTCCAAATAAATCACTTGCTTTTGTTATGGCACTTGTAACAAGCCTAGTTGTATCTAATATGTTTTTACAAAAAGTAATTTTGTTTGTAAATGCAAGTCAATTTGGGATACAAGATCCAATATATAATATGGATGTGGGTTTTTATATGTTTAGTATGCCACTTATAGGCCAGCTTTTGTATTATGGAGTTACTTTTTTTATAATTTTAACAATATACATAGCAATATATTATATAGTGGTATTTAATAAATTTTTCGATGGAATAGACCGGAAAAACTCTTAGAGACAATACTTTTATAAAACAACTTTTGTTTAATGCTATGATAATTGTAATATTAATGGCAGGGATAATATTTTTCAACATGCAAAATGTAGGAATAGGACCATTTTTAACTTTGGATGATAAAATGGAAACTACAATAATTGGAAGCGGTGCAGTAGACCGGAATAAAAATGTGGGGTTATAGAGGGCTAGCTGTAGTTATGGTAGTTTGTGTATATATTGCAATTAGAGCGTTTAAGAAAAACAACACACAAAAAGTAATAAAAGCACTTGCAGTTGTTCCAGTGTATTTAGTAGGTTTGTTTGTTGTGCTTATAGGATATAATATATTATTTGTAAAACCAAGTGAGTTAGATAAACAAAAAGAATATATTAATACAAATATTAAGTTTACAAAAACTGCTTATGATGTAAATATAGATGAAAAACAAATAGTAAATACAGGAACAATTACAGAGAGGGAAGCGGATATCAACCAAGATGTAATAACAAATATTCCAATAATTACTGAGGATATTGCAAAAAATAATTTATTACAAACCCAAACAAGTACAGGATATTATACATACAACAAAGCAAAAGCTTCATTATATAATGGAAATCTTACATATATTTCAGCAAGAGAGCTAAGTAGTACTCATGTTACTGATGAATATACACATGGTTATGGAACAGTTATAACTTCTGCAACAGAAACAGATGAAGCAGGAAATGTAAAATATATATCAAGGGATTTTGATAATCAAGATATAAAAGAACCAAGGATATATTATGGAGTAGAAAATAAAGGTACGATTGTTACAAAAAATGGAAAAGGTGAGTTTGATTATCCAAAAACAATAGTGGAAAATGCAACATATACTTATGAAGGCAGGGGAGGAATTTCACTTGGATTTTTAGATAGAATATGTGTTGCTTTAAGAGAAGGAAAGCTAGATATGGCTTTTGCAAGCAATCAAAGTAGAATAATGCCAAATAGAAATATTATCAAAAGAGCTAAAAAGATAATGCCATACTTGCTTTATGATAAAGATCCATATTTGGTTATATCAGATGATGGAGAACTTTATTGGGTTATAGATGCTTATACAATTTCAAATGAATACCCATATTCTCAAAAAACTAAAATAGTGTATGAGAACGAAACAAGAGAAATAAATTATATAAGAAATTCTGTAAAAGTTTTGATAAATGCGTTTGATGGAAATACTAAATTTTATATTACTGATAAAACAGATCCAGTGGCAATGGTGTATAAAAACATGTATAGTACTTTATTTGAAGAGGAAATACCAGAAAAATTTGCAGGCAAATTTACATATCCAGAGTTTTTATATAATATACAATCTGAAATACTTAATATGTATCATGCGGTTTCGGCAGATGTTTTGTATAGAGGAAATGATGTATGGGAAATAGCATCATATTCAAATTTAATAACAAAAACAGCAAGTTCAAAAACTAAACCATATTATACAATGGTTAAGACAGTGGATGAAGAAGAGAGTAAGCTTGGATTGGTTATATCATATAATCAACAAGGTAAAGAGAGTTTAAATGCATACTTAGTTGGTGTGGCAGAAGGAGGACAAAATAAGCTTTCTCTATACAAATTCTCGGGCGATAGCACAGTTATGGGGCCAATGCAACTAGATAATTTGATAGAGCAAGATGAGACGATTTCAAAGGAGATATCAGCCTTAAATGTAACAGGAACAAAGATAACAAAAGAAATGATAATTGTTCCGATTGATAATACATTTTTGTATGTTGTGCCAATATATCAGACTTCATTAAATGAAACAAAGAGTGTTCCGGTGCTTAAGAAGGTTGTTGTTGCATCTGGAAATAAAATTGCAATTGGCGATAATTTAAAAGGAGCAATAAAGAATTTATTATCTCCAACAAGTTCTGTAAGTGTTGAAGTAGTGGACGATAGCACGATAGATGGATTGCTTGAGTCTATAATAAAAGCAAATAACAATTTAACAGAGTCTAATGATTCAAATAATTGGGAACAAATTGGAAGAGATATAGAGGCTCTGCAAGCTCTTGTAAGACAGCTTGAAACTGCAAGAGAGAATGAAAAAAATAATACAGTGACAATTCAAAATGGCAATACATTAGGTGGAAATAGTACTGTAAATGGGCAAAATGTGATGGTAAATAATGTGTATTAAAATAAAAGTACCCGAAAAAACTTGCAAATTTTATTGAAAAGTCGTAGGAAAAACTTGCAAATTACAACAGAAAGTCCTCGGAAAAACTTGCGTTTTTTGAAAAAATATTCTATAATAGAATAAAGAAGGTGAGTTAACATGCTAGAAAGAAAGATTACAAATATTTTAAATGAATGGAAGCAAGAAAAGAAAAAGCCATGCTTATTAGTAAGAGGAGCAAGGCAAGTTGGCAAGACTTTTATAATAGATGATTTTGCAAAGAAGAATTATGAAACATATATATACATTAATTTTGAACTTATGCCAGAGTATAAAAAGATTTTTGACGGAAATCTTGATATAAAAACATTGATAATGAAATTAGAAGTTACTTTTCCAGAAAAAAAGATTATTCCTAATAATACAATTCTTTTCTTAGATGAAATTCAAGCTTGTCCAAATGCGAGGACAGCACTAAAAACATTTTCTCTTGATGGAAGAATAGATGTAATATCATCAGGTTCATTATTAGGGCTATATTATAAAGAAGTTAATTCATATCCAGTTGGATATGAAAGAGTAGTAGACTTATACCCATTAGATTTTGAGGAGTTTTTATGGGGAGTTGGAATAAAAAAAGAAACAATTGAGCTTGTTAGAAATTGTTTTAAAAATAAAGAAAAATTAGACGAATATATATTAGAAAAATTTTCAGAACAGTTTAAAATGTATATATTAGTTGGTGGAATGCCTAATATAGTAAGTAAATACATTCAAACATCTAGTTTAAATGAGGTGCTAACAATGCAAAAGGCAATAATAGAGAATTATATGCTAGATGTAGCGAAATATGCAACTACGACTAATAAACAAAAGATTATGGATACATTTAATAGTATTCCTATACAATTGTCTAAAAATAATAAAAAATTTATGTATTCAGAAATATTAGAAGACGAAGAAAATATTGGAAAAAGAAAATACTCGGTTGCAACAGAGTGGCTAAGAGATGCTGGAATTATAAATTTTTGTTTTAATTTGTCAGAGCCTGCTGTACCATTAGTTTCTAATATAAAACAAAATTGTTTTAAGATTTATATGAGAGATATAGGACTGTTAATATCTATGTTTGAAAGTGGAGTACAAAAGGCAATTATGGATAATGATTTATATATAAATCAAGGTGCGATTTTGGAGAATGTTTGTTGTGAAGAACTAAAAACAAGATATGACAAGATAATGTATTTTGAAAGAAAGAGTTCGTTAGAGATAGATTTTATATTAAATTTGGATGGTAAAGTGACAGCGGTAGAAGTAAAATCAGGAAATAATAAACAAGCAAAGTCGTTAAGTTCCATTTTAGAGAACTATAAGACGGTTACAAGATATATAAAACTAGAAAAAGACTGTAATGTATATGTTGATGAAAATAATATAGAACATTATCCTTTGTTTATGATAATGTTTTTGTAGAAAATGAAGATAGAAGGCGAACGATGTGTCGCCTTCTATTTATGTAAAAATGTTTTTTCTACATAGAGTTTGCTTGCAAAGGATTGTGCTACACTTTTTAGAAGTGAACGCTCAAAAGGCATATCTTCTGCGACTGTGTACTCAATTCCTTCAAAAGTGTATAGAATGGCCTTTTCTAAGGCCTCACAAAATTCATCATAAGCTTTATTAAATTTAACAGTTTTTACTGCAAGTAGCATGAGCTCGTTTATATCACTTATACTATAAATCTGTTTTAAAATACAAATTACAATTAAAGTTGCAATATGAAGTCTACTATATTTTTTCTTTCTAGGTGGCTTGATAAGTCCTTGTTTTACATAGTTATTTATCATAGTTTTTGTTATAATTGTTTCTTCTTTATTACCAATACAATCTTTTAAATATTTTTCAAGAATTGTAACCAATTGGTCCAAGTATAAATCTAAGTTTGGCAATTCATTCCATCTAGGAAGATGAAAGTTCGATAATCCTAAATTTGACATCTACAAATTTTCCTTTCATAATTTCCACTAGATTATAGCATATATTTACATAAAAGGCAAATTAATATTTTTTAAAAATGGTATTAACAATAATACTTATGAAACTAGAACTACTTCTTCTAAATCTATCACAAAAACAATACAAATACATAAAAGGCAAAGAATAGGGAAATACTATATAAAAAGTAAAAATGAGCTAATTTATGTATTAGTTAAAATCTACAAGAGATAATATGTAAGTTTTGATCAATTGTTTAAAAATAATATTGACATTCATTCGAACGAATGCTAAAATTATTTTATTAAAACAATATGTTTTGCCATAAAAATACAAAGGAGATAAGAAAAGATGAACAAAAAGAAAAACTTAAAGCAAGAGAAGCGGAATAACGCTAGTTGCATTAATAATAGCGATTATCGTGCTAGTAATACTAGCAGCAGTAACAATAAATGCAGCATTTAATAGCGGAATAATAGATACAGCAGTAAATGGAGCAGTAAATTATGCAGATGCACAGAAAAAAGAACAAATAACATTTGAAGATTTAGATAAGGATATACAAGATATAGTAAAGCAAATAGAGGATTATAATATAGGTGGAAATAACCCAGAACCAACACCAATGCCAATACCACCTCAAGACGGAAGTTGGGATGAAGCAAGAAAAGTAAATGCACCAAAGGTAGAAGGAACAGGATTAATCCCAGTATATCATAATGGGACAAGTTGGGTAGACTTAACAAGTAGCAGTACAGCAGAAGAATGGAATAACTGGTATAGTTATGATACAACAAATAAGAAATGGGCAAATGCAAGAACAGCCGATGGAAGTATGTGGGTATGGATACCGAGATATGAGTATAAAATAGATAGTACAGCAAAAACAATAGATGTAAACTTCATAGAAGGAACAAGCACAGCTACAACAGCAGGATACACATTGCATCCAGCATTTAGCACAGATATAGAAAACGGCGGATGGAGTAGTGATATAGCAGGATTTTGGATAGCAAAATATCCAGCAGGATGGCAAAATGGACAGGGAACAAGCCTAGGAAGTGTAGATATGTCAAATATAGCATATCAAACATCAGCAAAAAGTGG
>JAAVZQ010000021.1 GCA_022791735.1 Clostridia bacterium | reverse complement strand
TCTACTTTTCCACCTGGTCCGACAGCAATAACTTCCGCTATTTGTGGTTTCTCTTTTGAATTCGCTGATAAAATAATACCTGACTTTGTTGTATCTTCGCTTTCACACATTTTAATCAATACTTTGTCACACAATGGTTTTATCATATTTCTTACCTCCTTCAATTAGCACTCGTTATTTACGACTGCTAATATACTTTATACCTTTTTATAAAAAAAGTCAATACCTATCACAAAATTTCATAATATTTTATTGCTTAATTTACATAACCATGATATAATTGTATGCGTTCCTAGTCGAGACTAGAACTAATTTGAAAGGAGACTGTAAAATGGATATCCAGACAACAAGTTATATTCAGGAACACTCATGGGCTCCTGTAAGAAGTGCTTACAAGTTAGTACTTCTGCAACGCTTCACAGGCTCAACCTTTGGCACCTTCATCACCATGTATATCAGCGAAGAAATTTCTCACCGGCTTACGGCCATGTTGCACCTTGATGAGGATGAAAATTTGGCTGGCCAAGAAGTATTTTGCCTGGTTGAAGACAAAAACTCATTCACTGTCGAGTTCGAATTGGGCGGATGTTTTCCTGCCGAAACAATGAAAAAAGTTTTTCCCAAGACCACGACCATCTGCGGTGTACAGTCTAAGAAAGCCTCTGGACTTGCTTCACTGTTTTTGCACAATCCCAGTGAGCCTAACGGCACTTATTTCTTCGAGGAATACTTTCTGTCTGAGAAGTACTTCAATGACCTTGATAAGGCCTGTTATAAAGATGGATCCTCTACCCTCCAAGGGCATGAAATAACCATCCATGAAACAGGCAAGTGCTACTGCAAGATTAGCCTTCCTGCCGAAGAAATTAAAGTTGAATCTACCTTTGTCGAACCACCGAAGCCTCCCGTTCCTGCTTTGCCTCCTACTCCTGAGGATTTTTTTCGCGGAAAGTAAGGCACTTCAAGCATACAGTTTCCAATCTGCCTTGTAAGGCAAACAGCAATTATCCCCCGGCTTAGCTGGGGGATAATTACTATACAAATACTTATTTTATATTCTCTTTCATATTTTACTTGAATTTATTTGCAATATTTACATAACTATGATATAATTTTTTCAATTGTTTTATCCAAGAGATAAAATAAATAATTTTAGAAAGGGGTTTCTCACAATGGAGACTAGAGTTACAGGTGTACATTTAAGAAGCGCCAGACGTTCTGTGCTTCTTGAATGCTTGCAACCTCAAGGTATACTTGAAGTCAAATTTACCACTGAACTTCCTTATTACTCTTACAAAAAGCTTCTTCGGTGTACCTCCTGTAAAAACAGGACAGAACTCATGAATGCTACAAACCTCAATTTTGAAATTGCAGACTATCACACATTAGTTATCCACGACCAACTCGAAGGCTCTTTCTCTCCTTCCTATCACTTTCCTAAATCGTGTAAGGCTTGGATTGTAAAAGCATACCTTAATAACAGAAATGGAGCATGGCTAACAATTTTGCCAGTTGCTGCTCAAGAAACATCTGATTACAGCATTTCATTGGATGAATACAACAGGTTCAGGTCAATTGCCGGACTTACTTCTGAGGCTAATCTTACAGATGGTCTTGTCATTAAATCCATCGGCGTTGTTGGGATAGATGATATCTCTCATCTTTTTATCACAATTGATGAAAACAGCAACATACACTTTCAAAACTGTGTTCTCGTCAAAAAATTCGAGGTCAGCGCTGAATTGCCAAATTAATCTATAACATATTTTCTTTATAACCCCTGCCATATATTTAGGCAAATAAATAACCCAAACTGTTTTTTCAGTCTGGGTTATTTATTACTATTTCACAATACTGCAACATCCATCTTTGCATTCAAATTTAGGTGCACTCTTCTTTGCCGCTTCTATTAATCCTACAAACAATGGTGCTGGTCTATCTGGTCTTGACTTAAACTCTGGATGGAACTGTCCTCCTATAAAATATGGATGTTTTTCATATTCAACCATTTCAACAAGAAGTCCATCTGGTGAAGTTCCAGATATCTTAAGTCCTTTTTCCTCACACATTTCTCTATATTTATTATTAAATTCATACCTATGTCTATGTCTCTCAGTAATCTCATCCGTGCCATATACTTTTCTTGCAAGTGTTCCTTCTTTTATTATGCAAGGATAACTTCCAAGTCTCATAGTTCCGCCTTTTCTAGAAATATTTTTTTGATCATCCATTATATGTATAACTGGATTTTTACAATATTGGTCAAATTCTTCTGAATTTACATCCTCTAATCCGCAAACATCTCTAATAAATTCTATAACTGCCATTTGCATACCAAGACATATACCTAAGAATGGAATATTATTTTCTCTTACATACTTTATAGTATTTATCTTACCTTGTATACCCCTGTTTCCAAATCCACCTGGAACAACTACACCTTGTATGCCAGCAAGCTTCTCTGCCACATTTTCCTCTGTAACTGTTTCAGAATCAATATATTCTATATCCACATTTACTTTATTAGCATATCCACCATGTCTTAAACTCTCTGCAACAGAAAGATATGAATCCTCTAATCTTACATACTTTCCAACTATGGCAATTTTTACTGTATCCTCGCCTATTTTCTTAATATCATCTATCATTTTTTCCCATTTTTTATTATTAGGTTCTATCTTTTCTAACTTTAAGTGTTTACATACTGCAGTTGCAAGTCCTTCCTCTTCAAGCATTAAAGGTACAGCATATAAATTATCTGCTGTTAAATTTTGTATTACACATTCTTTCTTTACATTACAAAATAGCGCAATTTTCTCTTTCATATCCTCTGACATTTCTTGTTCACTTCTACAAACTAAAACATCAGGCTTTACTCCAAAAGATTGCAATTCTTTTACTGAATGTTGAGTAGGTTTTGATTTCAACTCATTTGAACCAGATATATATGGAAGTAATGTAACATGTACATATATTACATCTTCTTTTTCAAGCTCTAAACCAATTTGACGTATTGCTTCAATAAAAGCTAAACCTTCCATATCTCCTACTGTTCCACCAAGCTCTGTGATAACAATATCTACATCTGTATTCTCAAAACTGTATATTTTTTCTTTTATCTCATTTGTTATATGAGGAATTACTTGTACAGTCTTTCCTAAATAGTCTCCTCTTCTTTCTTTATCTATTACACTTTGGTAAATTTTCCCAGATGTTACAGAAGAATTTTTAGTCAAACTCTCATCTGTGAATCTCTCATAATGTCCTAAATCCAAATCAGTTTCAGCTCCATCATCTGTCACAAAAACCTCACCGTGCTCGTATGGGTTCATAGTACCCGGGTCCACATTTATGTATGGGTCAAACTTTTGATTTATTACTTTATATCCTCTATTCTTTAGTAATCTACCTAATGATGCAGCAGTTATCCCTTTGCCTAATCCTGACACTACTCCTCCTGTAATAAAAACATACTTTTTACTCATAACTTCCCTTTTCCTTTCCTATTTGCCCCAACAAAAAAAGACTAAAATAATAACCTGAAAAAATGGGTTTTTTTTTAATCTACTTAAATATCATAACATTTTTTTTTACAAAAAGCAACAAATTTTTAAAATTATTTTGCCTATTTTTACAATTCACAGCAAACAAAACTACTCGTGGCAGGACAAACGATATTTCAAGCTGTGAATTATAAAGATTTGTCATATTTTCCATCACCCTCACATACTATGTTCTAAAAGGAGTTTTGCCTATGTTCGTATATAATGTAAAAATTAATTCAGGGAAAATATTCAAACTAATCCTAAGCCTAATGATAATACTTCGGAATAATAATATGTGGAATAGTCGTATATAAAATAGTATTCAAAAGCCCAAGTAACCCTGTAAATACTACTTATGAAATCCCATCTAACAACTACACAAATATCTTAAAATCCGTTCATGATGACTTAAACACCTATATAGGACAAAAAATTAGCTTTACAGGCTATGTATACAGAGTGTATGATTTAACAGAAAATCAATTTGTATTAGCACGTGATATGGTAGTAACCTCAGATTTTCAAACTGTCGTCGTAGGTTTTCTTTGCACCTCAGATAAAGCAAAAGACTTTAAAGATGGTACTTGGGTAAACATATCTGGAAAAATAACAAAAGGGTACTATCACGGAGATATACCCATAATCGAAATAGATAATATTAAAACAGTAGATAAGCCAGAAGATAGCAATGTCTATCCACCTGATGACTTCTACCTTCCAACATCTAGCCTAGTATATAATAATCCTTAGGAGACTTAGTCAAAATCTCTCTTCCAGACTTAGTCACAAGCACAGTATCTTCTATCCTAACTCCAAACCTACCTGGAATATATATACCGTGGTTCAATAGCAACAACCATATTTTCTTTTAGAACCTTTTCTGACTTAGACGAAATAACGGGATTTTCATGCACATTTAATCCTACTCCATGTCCGAAGTGCATGCATAACATCATATCCATTAATCCTAAAATTGCCTTCAACTATCTTGGAAATAACCTTGATATTCGCTCCATCTCTCACTTCATTTAAGGCAATTTTTTCATTGTCAAAAACAAGATTAAAAATTTCTTTTATTTCTTCAGGAACTGTATCAACAAACGCCGTTCTTGTCATGTCTGATGCATAGCCTTTATAAATACATCCCATATCTATTGTAATTACATCACCTGACACTATCTCTCTGTCTGTTGGGGTAGCATGTGGCATAGAAGAATTTTCACCGACTGGCAACAATTGTGTCAAAAGCAAGCACAGTATCATTTTCCTTAAAAAATCGTTCTATCTCATTTGCAATTTGTTTTTCAGTCATTCCCTTTTTTATATACTGTGCAATATGTGAAAAACAGGCATCTGTAATCTCACATGCCTTTCTTATACACCCTATTTCATCTTCGTCTTTTATCTGCCTTTGTTTTTCAATAATGCAATCAGTCTCCACCAAAGCCTTCATCTTGTACCTACGCAAAATCTCTTTATATTTTGCATAAGTTACATAATTTTCTTCAAAACCTACATTTTCACAATCTGCAAAATAGCTTTCATAATCCTCTGGTGTTATCTCTTTGATGTTTTGAAGCACTATTTCATCATCTATCATAAGCTCTTTTTGAACTTTCTCTATATATCTATCATCAGTTATATAATAATTCTCCCCCGCTGTGATTAGCAAAATTCCTTCTGCATCAATACTTGTTAAATAATGTACATTTATTGGATTTAGTACTATCATACCTTGAAGCTCTTGCGTTTTTAGACTATTTCTCATCCATCTTAATCTATCGTTCATATACATTCTCCTTTGTTAATATGTTATCTATGCCATACCTAATGTAAAAATCTTAGCAAGCACATAAAATATAACATTAAATGGTACTAATATGTTAATAAAACATGCTACTACTATAAATGGTCCAAATGGTATATATTCACTCTTCTTTTTAATTTTTGTTGCAAGCAAAAATATACTAATAATAGCAGCAAACAAAAATGCCATAAGCGTTATAGTAATGATATTTGCAAGACCAAAGTAAAGTCCGAAGCGCCCCCATAAACTTTACATCTCCAAACCCCATAGCTTCTTTTCCTGCAATCAAACCTCCAATTAGAGTTATAATCAAAAATACTCCTCCACCAACTGCCATACCAAGAAGTGAATCTGTCAAAAGATTCATATTATATAAACCTGCTACAAAGCTTGCAGCTAGTCCAACTTCAAAGATTGACAAATTAAGTCTGTTAGGTATTATTTGATGTTTATAATCTACTACAAAAGCAATCACAATCATTGGTGTTAAAATAACATACTTTATTAATTGTAAGTTATTCAAAAATTGATTTTTTATACCATAACTCAAAAGTAATGTCATATATAAAACAATCATCACAATTATCATTTTATAATCTGGCTTAAATTCCTTAAAAAAGTCTGTTGACAATACCTTTTTATGTTCTGGCATTCTTTTTATACACCAGCTTGCAATTTGTCCTGAAATCACACCAAGCACACAAAATAGCACATAAAAAAGTATATGTATATTAAAAGGATACATCTTATTTCTTTCCCCCATTTCGTTTTAAGTATCTTTTGATTATTAAGCCCTCAATCGGCCTTTTTACCTTAGTTAAAAATATATCACGCTTGTCTATTGGCTTTGAAAGTATAGAATACATTTTAGACCTATTTGCTCCAATCACATCTGTAAGTATTTGGTCCCCTACTACTGCAATCTCTTTTGCCTCTAACTTCAAATTCTCTTTTGCCTCTTTAAAACCCTTTTTGAAAGGTTTTTTTGCAAACATGATATATGGAATATCAAGTTCTTTAGATACTTTCTCTACTTTTTCTTTCTTATTAGTATTAGATAGTATATAAAATTTTATGTCTTGTGCTTTCAAATTATTACACCAGTCTTTTACACCATCTAATAAATTTTTATCAAAATCTATTAAAGTATTGTCTATATCTAAAATCAGTGCCTTTAAATTATTTTCTCTTAAAAATTCTATTGTTATCTTTGTAACATTTTCTACATAAGTTTTTGGATAAATTAACATTTTAGTTCCTTTCTCCCTTAAACTCTATATATTTTACCAATTCATAACGTTTTTGTCAAATTATATTTACAATATCGCAAGTTTATTATATAATTTATGTCTAAAGTATAACGGAGGAAAAATAAAACAATGGAACAAACAGAAGAAAAAATTTTTAAAGCAAAAAAATATAACGCAAAAATATTCCCAATATACAAGATGTTCTCATGGGATTTACTATTTTATTATTCTATCAGTTTCCTTTTTCTAACACAAATAAAAGGATTTTCTGCATCAAATGTACTATTCCTTGATGCAATTTATACTATATTCAAATTTTTATCTCAAATACCAAGCATTAATATTGCTGAAACCATAGGAAAAAGAAAAAGCATAATTATCTCTAACATTTTTGTTGCACTTAGTATATTTATACTTCTATTCACACAAGAAATGTGGCATGCAGTAGTTTCATTTGCCTTCATGGGGTTTGGTTACTCATTAAAAACCCTTTGTGATCCTATATTTCTTCGTGACTGTATTACAGCAAAAGAGCATCCTGGAACTGCTTTCGCTGACCTTGACGGAAAGGGAACTGCTTATTGGTATGCATTTGACGCAATAACTGCAATAAGTTGTGGATTTATATTTGTATTTAATTCATATTTGCCAATGATACTTTGCTTTGCTATGTGTATTATATCTTGCATATTTGCATTCAAGTTTAAACCCTATGAAAATCCACATAAAAAGGAAAAGCTAGAAGAAAGTGGAAGTTACATACAATATTTCAAAGATTTAAGAAGTGCTTTTAAAAACATCTTCCATTCACATAGATTAAAAGCATTATTCCTATTTTCTGGTACATTCGCTGCACTCCTAGCTATACGTTCTACAATCGCTAGCAGTTTATTTACTGAAATAGGGCTTAAAGAAGAATATTTTGGAATAATATTCGCAGTACTTACACTATTTTCTGCTGTTGCAACTAGATTTCAAAACTTCTTCCATAAAAGGCTTAAAAATAGAGTACTTACATATTTCTCATTAGCATTCTCACTTTCACTAATAGTAATTGGATTTGTATCTCTATTTAGCAAAAATTTTAGCTTTACAATATGCGTTGTATTCGCAATGTATGCTATTCAATATATTATAAAAGGACCTTACTATACTTTAATTAAAAGATACTTAAATAGCTTTACTACTTCTACAATGGTAACTAAAATCTACTCCGTAAATACACTTGTAGAAAGCCTTTGTAGTAGTGTGATGTGTCTATTTGCATCAATGCTACTTGACTTTACAACTACTCCTTATGCAGTTACAATCCTTGGTTTAATATTCTTAATAGTATTTATATTTATTTTAGATTATATGAAAGACAAAATTGGTCTAAAACCAGAAGAATATGATAAGACAGATATAAATTTTACAGAAGTACGCTAACAAAAAAAAGCCCTATCCTAAGACGGGGCTTTTCTATTATTTATATAATTATATAAATTAATTATTTACTAAATCTTTTAATGCTTTTCCAGCTTTGAATACTGGAGCTTTTGATGCAGGTATCTTTATTTCTTCTTTAGTTTGTGGGTTTCTTCCTTTTCTAGCTGCTCTTTTTCTAACTTCAAAAGATCCGAAACCAACTAATTGTACTTTGTCTCCCTTAACTAATGCTTCTGTGATTGCTTCTGTCATAGCGTTTAAAGAAGCTTCTGCACTTTTCTTAGTTTCTCCAGTCTTAGCAGCTATAGCTGCGATTAAATCAGATTTGTTCATTTAAATTACCTCCTATAAAGATTCGTTTATGTAGATCAACCCTCAATAGTATTGTTTTCTCTATTGTAAGCGTCTACTAATATGATTATTCGTCAAAATTCTCTAAAATCCTTCTTTTTTTAATACAATTTTTAAGTTAAATCCTTAGAGCTTGCTAGATTTTTTATTATATCTTCCATTTTTTACCTTTCTTCATTAGGCTCTTTCTTATATATACCAAGCCTTTCGAGAATTTTGCACAACTTACCGCCATAAGGTATCATAAGCATTTCTTCTCTTGTAAATATTTTAAGTGCTATAACAGATATAACATATATACCAACTGCAAATAATAAAGAAATTATTGTTACAATTTTTTCTGATTGTAAAACTCCGGTTTAACACCATGTATAAAGTATATGAACACACGCTCATAATTATCGTTGCAATTAACGGCTTTACAATGAATTTACGTGGTTTTAAATTCAATTTAATAGTTTTCTTTAAAATAATATAGCTAATCAAAAATACCAAAATATTATTTATACTCGAAGCAATTGCAGCTCCATTTACACCTATTTCTGGTATTTGTATAAGTACTATATTTAAAACTATTTTTGCACATAAACCGTATAAAACCAGAAACTGCTGGCACCATTATTTTGCCGAAGCCCTTGGAGTGCTCCATTTGCAGTTTGTGCAAGCACAGAAAATACCACTGTAAAAGCACTAATTTGAAGTAGCATTGCACCAGACGAAGCATTTGGGAATATTAGGTTCAAAATTGGTTGTGCAAATACTGCCATTCCAAGTGTACATGGAAGTCCTATTATCATTGTAAGTAACATCGAAAAAGATATCCTCTTTGATGCACTTCTATAATCTTTTCTTGCAATTGCAGCAGATATTGTTGGAACTAGTGCTGTCGAAAATGCTACATTGAATGAAAGCGGTAATGTTATAAGTGTATCCACTTTTCCGCTAAGTATACCATATTGAATAGTTGCTTCTCTTTCTGTCATAAATTTGACTAGAAATCTTTTTACTGTCATTGAGTCTACGTTCTTGTTTAATGTAGACATTATTGCACTTAAAGCTATTGGGAAAGATACAAATAATATCTTTTTTACTATATTAATTGGTCTTTCTTGTTTTCTGCGTTCACTAATTACAGCCCCTGGTTTAGGTTTTCTCTTATATAATTTGTAATACCAACCCAAATACATAAAACTAAGTAACACTGATAATGTAGTCGCTAAATTTGCACCTGCTGCCATTATAGTTACATCTATGCCATATATAACCACCACAAGTTCTACAACTACAATTGTGAGTACTGTTTTAAAAATTTGCTCTAAAGTTTGAGATTTAGCTGTTGCAGATATTCTATCCCTTCCATTGAAATATCCTCTCATAACTGATGCTATACTTACAAAAAATATTGCTGGAGATAATGCAACTAATGTCATCTCTGATTCTGGTATTTGTAAGATTACATTTGAAATATATTTTGCTCCAAAAAATAATATGAGCGTTCCAGATAATCCAATCAAGCCAAAAGTCATAAGTGCAATCTTTAATATCCTATCTGCTCCCCTTTTGTCCCTTACAGCAATTCTCTCAGATACTAATTTCGATATGGCATTTGGCACACCTATTGATGATATTGTAAGAAGTATTGCATATATTTGATATCCACCACTATATATCGCATTACCTTCGTCTCCAAACCCTTCTCTATTTGTAAGATAAACCCTATAAACAAACCCTAGAAGCTTTATAAATACCTGTGAAATCATAAGCACAAGTACGCTTTTCATGAAGCCCTCTGTCTTTACTGGCTTTCTTTCATCTTTATTTTGCATTTATTTATATTTCCTTTTTTTATTAAATATATTCTTAATTATATTATTATATTTAACAAATTTCAATATTTTTAGAATAAAGTTTTTATTAATTAATAAATTAACAGCCAAACAACCCCAAAGTCCGAACAGAGTGTTCATATATAAATTAAGAGTGAAAACCGCGCAGCGATTGGCGGAGCTGAAAGCAACAGCAAATGGAGCAAACCTCCTCTAATGAGGTTCAAAGTTTGCCCCAGTAAGGTTGAACGATTAATTTATATATAACACCCACTTATGGACAGACAGAGCTATAAAACTGTAAATTCTAATCTATACCTTCAACCTCTATATTATATTCATCTAGCCACACATCAAACTCATACAAATACGCAATAAGTTGTGGTTTTGTCATAAGCTGACCATACCATGGAAGAATATCATTGTCATCATTTTCATCTAGCAATTTATTTATCTCATCAATATTAAAGATTTTATACATCTTACTATCTTTATTTTCTAGCCTTTGTTTTAATAATTTGCTAACTTCTTCTTTAAACTTTGGATGATGTGTCTTTGGATATGGATTTTTCTTTCTATTTAATACCTCATCAGGTATAAATCCTTTAAAAGCTTCCCTTAATAGATACTTTTCTGTATCATTATTATATTTATATTCAAATGGCAAATTCCATAAATACTCTACAAGCTTTGTGTCTGCAAAAGGCACTCTTGCCTCTAGTGTAGTATACATTGTCATCCTATCTTTTCTGTCTAATAGGCAAGTCATAAAATGTGTCATATTTATATAAAATAACCTTTTATCCTTTTTCTCTCTATCCGCTTCATCTAGCTCATTTATAGTATTTTCATATTCCTCTTTTACGATTTCTTTTAGATTAATCTCATCTTGCAAACTCTCATTTAATAAACTTTGTCTATAATCTAAATTATTTATCCAAGGGAATAATTCTCTATTATTTAACTCTTTTCTGTAAAACCATGGATATCCACCAAAGAACTCATCTGCACACTCTCCACTTAGCACTACCTTGTAGTCCTTTGCAATTTCCTTTGAGAACCAAAGCAATGAAGACTCAATATCTGTCATACCCGGGTAATCTCTTGCATAAAGGCTTTCTTTCAAATATTTTATAACATCATCTTGAGTTATTGTTTTATATTTATGGTCGGTTTCAAACTCTTTGCTCATTACATCTATATAATGCTCATCTAAAGACACAGTAAAATTTGTCTTTTTGAAATATTTATCATTATCTTCATAATCTATTGAGTATGTCGCAAGTTTACCTTCTGTATTTTGAGAAACAATCGCTGTAATTAAACTAGAATCTAATCCACCACTTAAAAGTGTTGCGATAGGCACATCAGATACCATTTGTCTTTTTACAGAATCTATAAGAAGTTCTTTTACCTTTTCCTTTGCTTCTTCAAAAGTATCTGTATTTTCCTTACTTTCTAGCTTCCAATATCTAGTTTCCTTTACTCCTTCACTATTTACATACATGTAATGTGCAGGTCTTAGCTCATTTATACCAGTGAATATTCCAGAACCCTGCTTTCTAGAAGGACCTAGTGCCAATATTTCTCCTAAAGACTCTTTGCTCAAATATGGTTTAACAAGTTCTGACTTTAGTATTGCTCTTAGCATTGACGCAAAAACTATATTATCTCCTTTTTGACAATAATATAAAGGCTTTATTCCAAACCTATCTCTCGCTAAAAACAACTCTTTTGTATTTTTATTGTATATACCTAAAGCAAAAATTCCTTCCATTTTGTCTAGTACTTTTTCTTTAAACTCTACATACCCTTTCAAAATCACCTCTGTATCAGAAGATGTTTCAAAAGTATATCCCTTTTCCTTAAGTTCTTCTTTTAAAGTTTCTGTATTATATAATTCTCCATTATATGTAATAGAATACTCTTTATAATACATAGGTTGATTTCCAGTTTCTAGGTCAACTATTGCAAGTCTTTTGTGTCCCAACATAACATTTTTATCGAAATAATATCCTGTATTATCTTTTCCCCTACATGACATTAATTCTAACATCTCTTTAAACTTCTCTTGTTT
>JAAVZQ010000020.1 GCA_022791735.1 Clostridia bacterium | reverse complement strand
TAATGGATAGTGGATTTTTGATGGGAAGTATGGGAGCAGTAGTAGGTGAAAAAATTACATATTCTATTGAAAAAGCAATAGAATTAAAACTTCCAATAATAATATTTACAGTATCAGGAGGAGCTAGAATGCAAGAGGGAATTATCTCTCTTATGCAAATGGCAAAAACAACCTCAGCACTTACAAAACTAGATGAAGCGGGACTTTTGTATATATCTGTACTTACAGATCCAACATACGGACGGTGTTACAGCGTCATTTGCAAGCCTTGGAGATATAGTCCTAGCAGAACCTCGGAGCAATGATAGGCTTTGCAGGGCAAAGAGTAATTGAGCAAACAATTGGAGAAAAATTGCCAGAAGGTTTTCAGACAGCGGAATTCTTGTTAGAACATGGCTTTATAGATAAAATAGTAGAAAGGCAAAATTTAAAAGATACCTTAACTACATTAATAAAACTCCACAAAGGAGGTGCTCAAGATGAATGCATGGGATAGAGTGGAAATTGCAAGAGATCCAAAAAGAAAGACAGCAATAGATTACATAGAAAGTATCTTTGAAGATTTTATAGAATTACATGGTGATAGAGTATTTAGAGATGACAAAGCAATGGTATGTGGTATAGCAATGCTTGATAAACAACCGGTTACAATCATTGCAGAGCAAAAAGGAAGAACAACCAAAGAAAACATCGAAAGAAATTTTGGAATGCCTAATCCTGAAAGTTATAGAAAAGCAATAAGGCTTATGAAACAGGCAGAAAAATTTAATAGACCAGTTATTACATTTATAGATACAAAAGGAGCATATCCAGGAATTGGAGCAGAGGAGAGAGGTCAGGGAGAAGCAATTGCTAAATCCATGTTTGAAATGGCAAGACTTAAAGTTCCAATAATTGCGATAGTTATAGGAGAGGGATCTTCTGGCGGAGCACTTGCGATAGGTGTTGCAAACAAAGTATTTATGCTAGAAAACTCTATATACTCAATATTATCTCCAGAGGGATATAGTAGTATTTTGTGGAAAGATGCAAGCAGATTTAAAGAAGCGGCAGAAAAAATGAAGCTAACTGCAAAAGATTTATATGACCTAAAAGTTATAGATAAAGTTATAAAAGAACCAAAAGCGATGAATGAGGAAGGATTTAGCAAAGTTACAGCTAGTCTAAAAAAAGAGATAAAATCAGAATTATCAAAATTAGAAAAATTAGCAAAAGAAGAAATAGTACAAAATAGGTATGAAAAATTTAGAAACATATCAGGTTTCAAAAACAAGGAGGAAAAAGATGTTATTAGAAAATAAAAAAATATTAATTATGGGAATAAGAAACAAATGGAGTATAGCTTATGGAATAGCAAAATCTGCTTATGAAAATGGTGCAAAAATCATAGTAACATATATGGGAGAAGAGAATAAAGACAAAATAGAAGAACTAATTTCAGAATTTGAAGGAAGTAAAGCATATTGTTTAAATGGTGCATCAGAAGACGAACTTGTAAAAGAAGTATTTACAAAAATAAAAGAAGAAAACGGAAAAGTAGATGGAATAGTCCATGCAGTAGCACATGCAAATACAGAAGACTTAAGAAATGACTTTATATTCACAAGTAAAGAAGGTTATGCACACGCAGTAGATGTAAGCTCATATTCATTTGTTTTAACAGCAAGAATTGCAAAAGAAATTGATATGCTAAATGAAAACGGGGCCTTAGTAACACTTACATACCATGGTTCTACAAAAGTATTAGACGGATATAATGTTATGGGAGTTGCAAAAGCTGCACTTGAGGCAAGTGTAAGATATTTAGCAGATAACTTAGGAAAAGAAGGAAAAAGAGTAAATGCAATATCAGCAGGACCAATCAAAACACTATCTGCAAAAGGAATAAAAGACTTTGGTTCAATCCTAACAGTAGTAGAAGAAAAATCACCATTACATAGAAATGTAACAACAACACAAGTAGGAAATGTAGCAACATTTTTATTAAGTGATATGTCAGAAGCAATAACAGGTCAAGTAATATATGCAGACAGTGGATACAATATAATGGGAGTATAAACTTAGGTAAATTTTATAAATACGAAAAATATCTTTATACCATAATGGTATAAAGATATTTTTTTGTGTTAAATAGGCGCTTTATTCCATTTTTCGATGTTGGAAATTTAAGGAATTAGTCGAAAAATAATTGACAAGGAAAAAAACAAATGCTACAATTATCTTACTAAGAAAATTAGTAAAATATACAAAACTAATTTAAGGTAAGTATTACTTGCCTTCGATTTTATATAAATTAGCAAGTAACTAAAGGGATAGAGAACAAAGGAGGAATAAAAAAATGAACAAACAAGAGAGGCGGAATTACTTTAATAGCCTTAATAGTTATGATTGTTATTTTAGTAATCTTAACAGGAATAACAATTAAAGGATTAACAGGAAACAGAGGAATAATCGACGTTACAGAGACAGCAGCAATGGAAAGTAAAATCGTTGCATACAAAGAGCAAATAGAGCATGTTGTACATACTGAGATAATTGCTAAATCTGCAATCGGAGAAGAAGCTACGACTATGAGTATAGCTGAAAGATTACAAGGTGAAG
>JAAVZQ010000019.1 GCA_022791735.1 Clostridia bacterium | reverse complement strand
TTGGGCTTTCATCGAGTTCTACTTTTTTTACTTCTCTTTTGATTATTGCACTTATTAGTCCTTTTGTTATTTCTTCATTTCCAACTCGCCCAAATATTCTCTTAAATACATAGTCATTAGTTGGTAACATGGCTTCGTCTTTTACCATATACATTGCTCCCTTCATTTATTTAATTTTAAAATGTGATTTTTATTTGGGTGAACCCCAAAGATAAATTCTGCAAATGCCTAAGTTGTAATTTTAAAAATTTGATTTTAAATATGTATATATTTATATAACGTTTTGCTAGATATGTCAAGGAAAATCGTTCGACATAAAGAATAAAAAAGACAACTTGATGCTATAATGTGAAAATTTGTTAAATAGCCAAAATAGCAATACTGGATGAAACACTCCACTATTGCTGTTTTGATATGTGATGTGGTCAAAATGCTCCGTCCCCTTTGACCACATGTTCCTGCCTATTTATACATAATTGCGTATGTGTTTAGGTATCTTGTTTTAAAATCATTGCCTACTAGTGTTTCTGCTAGCTCTCTTTTGTCTTTTATTATATATACTGCATTGTCATCTATTTTGGTACTATTAAAGTAATATCTACCATAAGACATATTATAACCTATCTTATAGTGTCTTTCTTCGTTAAATTCATATGGTGAGGTTTTATTGTATAGTAATGTGTATATGTATGGTTGCTGTGATGATGTATTTATGTACACATTTTTATTTGCGAATTCTTCTGTGTTTTCTACATAATCTATTGCTTCTATCAAGTCTTTTTCAAAGTATATTTGGTTTTTATATTTGTCTTCGTATTTATTGAAATAAAAATCACTAAATCCTATAAAACTCATTATAAAGAAAATTATCATTATATCCATAAATACTGGATAATTTTTATGTACCATTCTTAGTGTTGTACAAGTGAAGAATAATAGAGGTATGTATACAGCATTCGCTTTGTTGATATTTGGTCCACTTATGATTAGCATACAAGCCATTACACTTATATATAAAAATAGCATTAGTGCATTTACTGTAAATTCTCTTTTCTTTATGCTTTTGGCTAAATTGTTTATTTCTATAAATATTCCAAATACTGCTAAGAATATTGAAAATTTATATATTGCTCCAAATTCTGGGAAGGCATTATATACTAATCCATCATTTGTTACCATTTTATCGAAAAAGTTCATGTTTTCTTCAATATTAGCAAAATCTATTTCTTCTCCTCTAAATGCACCTAGTTTTGGTATAGTCATAAATGGTGTCCTTATTTCGTCGATTACTCCATTATTTACTAAAAGCATTAGCATTAAAGGGAGTGCAAGTAAGAATATTGGTATCCCCATGATGATTATGTGTCTAAATTTTATCCTTTTTGTATATAGCATAAATATCAGTGTTAATAGTAAAAATATTGGTACTATTATATATGACAGTGCATAGGTGTATAGTGTTAGTCCAAAACTTATTCCTGCTGCTATATACCCCCAAATGCCTTTTGCCCTAAGTAAAAGATACATTGATATTATAAGCATTGGTGCAAGCAAATTGCAATCTAGTCCCCATCTTGATGCCATAATGTGCCATGGGCATATTGTAATTAGCGTCATAAATGCTAGTGCAAATTTTTCTCCTAATTCTTTTTTTACCATAAAATAGCCTAGCACTATCGCTGTAATTCCAAGTATGACCGATGGAAGCCTAATTGATAGCATACTAAGTCCTAGCATTTTGATAAAAATGCTATCTATATACGTATATAGAGCGCTCTGCCCTAAGCCAAAGTTTATCATGTATACTGGCATTTTGTTTAAATATCTATCTACTCCATAGTTTGCAAAACAGTATGCATCATATGCAATTCCTGCTTCATCTACATGTACTCCTTGTGGAAGTTCGTCTATTCTGTATAGTCTTGTAAATATTGCAATAATTAGTATAATCCAAAATAATATTTTTGTTTTGTGCTCTTTGATGAATTCTACTACATCTTTACACCATGCTGGCATGTTTCTCATTATTTTTTCCATTATTTATTTTATTCCTTTATTTTATATATATTGTATACATTATATATTTTTTTCTTTATTAAATCAAGACGAATTTTTTTGCATTTTTCATAGATAACTATTCACGGCCAATAACATTAAAAATTTGTGCAGGGTAGTTCTATTAATAACTACCAAGTTCGCAGGACTAACGATATTTTAAGCTGTGAATTGTATCTATCTTTCAAACTCATCTAAGGTTTTAAATTCATACCCCATTTTCCTTGTTTCTTGTATTATTTCTGAAAGAATTTCACTATTATCTTTTGAGGTTGCATGAAGCAAAATTACTGCTCCTGGATGAATATTGTCTAATACTTTTTGCTTACCATATTCTGTTCTTCCTTGTTTTTTTTCATCCCAATCATCATAGGCTAATGACCACATTACATTTGTATATCCTAGATTTTTAGTAATTTCTAGTGTTTTTTCGCTATATTCTCCTTTTGGTGGCCTTAAGTATTTCATTTCATAGTTGTATTTTTCATATACTGTTTTGTGCAGTTTCATTACTTCTTGTTCTACTGCTTCTTCATTTAGGTCTGGTAAGCTCTTATGGTTTACTGTATGGTTCCCGAACGATATGCCCGCTCATCTATCATCCTTTGTACAATATCTGATGCTGTATTTATATAATGTGCTGTCACAAAAAATGTAGCTTTTACATTTTCTTGTTTTAAGCTATCCAATATTTTCTCTGTGTATCCCGCTTCATAACCTTCATCAAATGTTAAATATACATACTTCTTCTCTTTGTTTCCCATGCAAATTCCGTTCATATTGTGCCATTAAACTTATATTTACTTTCCCGAAGTTCTGGTTGTTCATGATTTTCACTTCTTTTTATGCCCCACTCTATTTTTGTTCCGCTTACAGCTAAAACACTTGTCAATATACTTTCTTGATTTTTTCCATAGCTGTATATGCAAAGTATTGTAACTGCTATAAATAGAATTACTAAACTCTTTATTTTTTTACTTATCTTTTTCACTATTTTCCTCCTATATTTTTTTGTAAATATATATGTGTTTGGGCATAAAAAAAGACCTATTAAGTTTTATAGGTCTTCTAATATCTTCCATGAACCGATTTTTTCTGGATAGTCTTCAAATTCTAGTTCTTTTTTTGTCACAGGATGTGTAAATTTTAGCTTATATGCCCACAGTGCAATTTGTTTTCCTCTTCCTCTTGTTCCATATTTCTGGTCACCACATATGCTATGTCCGTATATTTGCTAGTTGCACTCTTATTTGATGATGTCTTCCTGTATGAAGCTTTATTTTTAAGACAGATAAATTTATTTCTTCATTGTATAATATAGCTTCATAATCAAGTTTTGCAAGCTTCGCATTTTTTGTACCTTCTTTTACAACTTTACTTGTGTTTTTTTGTTGATTTTTTAGTAGATAATTTTCAAGTGTACCTTTTGGCTTTTCCATTTTTCCGGTCTACTATACATAGATATTCTTTTTGTATTTTTCTCTCTCTTACGTCTTCACTAAGCCTTCCTGCTGCTTTAGATGTTTTAGCAAACACCATAACTCCACCAACTGGTCTATCTAGTCTATGTATTAATGCCAAATACACATTCCCGTGGCTTTTGGTACTTTTCTTTTAGATATTCTTTTATTAAAGTAAGCATACTAACATCTTCTGTTTTATCCTCTTGTGAAGGTACATTGGGTATTTTTTCTACTACAATTATGTGATTATCTTCGTATATTATTTTTAAGTTTTGCATTTTCTCTATTCCTTTCACTAAACGAAAGTCTCAAACTAAGTTGGAAATAGAATTAGTATAGTGCTAGGCGTGTGAGATAAATATTCCCTGAGGCGTGCTAGTGCACATTGATGGGAAATTTATCGAGCAACAACGACGCAATATGCTGATTCTATTTCCAACTTTAAAATTCGTATCTGCCGTATATCCCACAAGGCAAAACAATCTTTGAGCCTGTCATAGGAAGTCCTATTTCTCCTGAATATGCCTTGCCTTTATATTTTTTACCTATGCTTAAATTTAAAATATTTTCTAAAACTTTTGACGATATCCCTGTTGTATATGAATTTATAAGGAAAAACAACGGATTGTCTGATAATACTTTTTCACAAAGCTCTACTAAGTCTGCGATATTTTCTTCAAACTGCCATACTTCTCCGTTTGCCCCTCTTCCGTAAGATGGTGGATCCATAATTATAGCATCATATTTGTTTCCTCTCCTTATCTCACGATTTACAAACTTTATAACATCATCTACAATATACCTAACCTTTTTATCTGCTAATCCGTGAAACCTCAACATTTTCTTTTGCCCATGTTGTCATCCCTTTTGAGCTATCTACATGGCACACGCTCGCTCCTGCACTTAGTGCTGCAACTGTCGCTCCTCCTGTATATGCAAATAAATTTAGAACTTTGATTTCTCTTTTTTCTGCTTTTATTTTTTCTCTTATCCAATCCCAGTTTACTGCTTGTTCTGGGAATAACCCTGTATGCTTAAATCCCATAGGTTTTATATTAAATGTTAAGTCCTTATAATGAACATGCCAAACAGGTGGTAGCCTTTTTTTGTATTCCCATGCTCCACCACCTGTTTTACTTCTCCTATATATTGCATACGCCTTGTCCCATAAATTTGGATGTTCTTTGGTTTTCCAAATTATTTGTGGATCTGGACGTACTAAAAAAATGTTCCCCCATCTTTCTAGTTTTTCCCCATTTGCCATATCTAATATTTCGTATTCGCTCCAATTTTTTGCTATATCCATTAAAAATTTTCCTTTCTAGATGCTTCCTAGTATATTGAAAAAGCTTGCCATTAATGCTAAATATATTATAAAAAATATTGCACCTATTCCTATTAAAAATATCATAAATTTTTTCATTTGTAATTCCCCCTTTTTAAACCTCAGAAAATTCTATAAAGATTTTCTATTATATTAAAATATATTCAGGGAAATCACTTCTTAGCACAAGTTTTATGCCCAAAATTATATGTTTATTTTAGATTTTCTTTTATTTTTCTTGCTAATTCTTCATTTATGCCTTTTATCTTAGTTAATTCTCTTATATCTGCATCTCTTATCTCTTCTATACTACTAAATTCTTTTAGTAATAGCTCTTTTTTCTTCTCGCCTATTCCTTCTATTTCGTCTAATGCTGATTTTGACATTTCTTTGTCTCTTAATTTCCTATGATATTCAATTGCTGTATCATGTACTGTATCTTGAAATCTAGTTATTAAGTTTAGTGCATTTTCTGATATTTCAATTTCTTTTCTTTCTTTCGTTATAAGTGCTCTGGTTCTGTGTTTATCATTTTTTACCATACCAAAGATTGGTATTTCTACATCACATTTTTTGCATGCTTCAAGAGCAGCTCTAATTTGTGTAATTCCTCCGGTCTACGAATATTGCATCTGGTAAATTTCCAAATCCTTGATTTTCTTCTCCAAGTGAGCGCCTTATTCTTCTTTCTATAACTTCCTCCATACACCTTGGATCATCTTGTCCATATACTGTTTTTATTTTAAATCTTCTTGATAATGATTTATTTATTTTTCCGTCTTTTATAACGCTCATACCGTGCAACTATATTTGTTCCTGATATATTAGATATATCAAAGGTTTCGATTTTTAGTGGTAATTTTTCTAAGTCTAATTTTTCTTTAAACTCTTTTAGTATTTCATATTTATCTTCTTGTTTATTTTCTAATGTCACTTTTGCATTATTTTTTGCCATTTCTACAAAACGAAGCTTTTCTCCTTTTTTAGGGGATTTTATCTCCACTTTTCTTCCTGCATTTCTTGATAGCACACTAGATAATATTTCTTCATCTTCTATTTCTTCTTCAATCATTATTTTAGTTGGAAGACTTTCACTGTTTAAATAATATTCTTTTATAAATCCTGAAATTATCTCTGGTATTTCCATGTCTTTTAGCTCATCTAGGAAATAGTGTTCTCTTCCTATCATTTTACTGCCTCTTACGAAGAATATCTCTACCACGCAGTTCATGTCATTTTTAGCTACTCCAATTACATCTATATTGTTTTCAACCATGTTTGATACTTTTTGTTTTTGTGTTATATTTTCTATTGCTTGTATTTTATCTCTAAGATTTGCTGCTTCTTCATATTTTTGATTTATTGCAGCTTTTTGCATATCTTTTTCTAGCTCTTTTTTTACCTTATCTATTTTTCCGCTCCAGTAGCATTATTATTTGGTCTATTTGCTTTTGGTAATCTTCTTTTGAAACTTCATTTGCACATGGTCCTAGGCATCTACCTATATGGTAGTTTAGGCATACTCTTTTATTAGATTTAAAATTTCTACATTGTCTTATTTTAAATCTAGATTTTATGAAATCAACCATTTCTTTTGCGCTTCCGTGGGTTTGCGTAAGGTCCAAAATATTTTGAACCGTCTTTTATATATTTTCTGGTTATATATATATTTGGATATTCTTCTTTTAATGCTACTTTTATATATGGGTAGCTTTTGTCGTCTTTTAAAAGCACATTAAATTTAGGTCTATTCTTTTTTATTAAATTACACTCTAAAATTAAAGCTTCTGCCTCATTATCCACTACTATGTACTCAAAATGGTCTATAAGTGAAACCATCTTTTCTATTCTTGCTGTCTTATTGTTTTTCCTAAAGTACTGTCTTACCCTGTTTTTCAATGATATGGCTTTCCCTACATATATAATTTTGTCATTTTTATCTTTCATTAAGTATACACCGTGGTTTTCCGTGGAAGCTTTTTCAATTCATCTTCAATTATAAACATGTTATCTCCCAATCAAAAGCTAAACTAACTTAAAGTCCGCGCAGGGTAGTTCTATTAATAATTATCAAGAATACTCCTACACTTTAGAAAATGTTTGAGCTTTGCTTTTTACATTTTCTTAAAGTGGTGAGGTTTTCTTGGAATTATTAATAACTACCCGTGGCAGGACAAACGATATTAGAACTATGAATTATAATAATTTACCCTTCCAAAGAGGCTACATATGGTAAATTCCTATAATTATTATCTATATCAAATCCAAATCCTACTATA
>JAAVZQ010000158.1 GCA_022791735.1 Clostridia bacterium | reverse complement strand
CGTCTTCTCGTTACTCTCATTTGAAGATGTATCATTTATTCCATCACTAACTACTACTTTAAAATGGTACCTCGTATCATTACTTAATCCTGTTTGTGTCAATGTAACACTGTTTCCTTGCTTTGCACTTGCTACTATATTAGTCTTGCTCAAATTACCACTACTGTCACCCCACCACAAGGTATATGTCAACGTGTCATTTGCGTCTTGGTCTGTTGCCATTGCTGTTACAATTATTGTATCATTTGTGTTAGTTTTTGCTGTTCCCGTTGGAGTGCCGACTAAACACAGGAGCATAGTTCAACTGTGTATTTACTCCTGTTGCTTCGCTCATATTTTCGTTCCCGGCTTTATCAAAAATTTTTAAGGGAATTACCTTGATATTACTGAGATTGCAGGGGTTTTTATAGCAAGAAATTGATAAAATTATAAAAAATTGCCTTTGCATGCCTTTAAATTCAATTATAAAGATTTAAACTATATGAAATATAAAATTACATGTCTTAAATATCAAAAATAGTTAGAAATGCCAATAAATTTGTTCTAGATACATTTAAAATGTCTTATAAATATATTATGTTCTTAAAATTTACAATAAACACCTACTAAACTTATTTTCATATACCCCTTGATATTTTTTGCATAATGTAGTATAATTTATACAAATTAGGATACGCATTCCTAATTTGTATAAAAGGAGGTATGTGTGATGAAATACATTAATAGAACTATTGAGCAGAAAATAGATGAAATGAAATATAATTTCCCTGTTATACTAATAACAGGAGCTAGACAATCTGGAAAAAGTACTTTGTTAGAATATATAAATAATGTCCAATCAGAAAAAATAAACTATGTTACTCTAGATAATATAATTGAACGCTCGAATGCAATTGAAGATCCTGAAAGTTTTCTTAGACTTCATGAAGCCCCACTAATTATAGATGAATTTCAATATGCTCCAAATCTATTATCATATATAAAAATTCATGTTGATGAAGCTAGAAAGAAAGCTCTTTTTAATAATGAAAGTCCAACTAGTACAATGTACTACTTAACAGGTTCACAAGTATTTCAAACGATGAAAAATGTTTCAGAGTCGCTTGCAGGTAGAATAGGTATTTTAGAGCTAAATCCATTATCTACAAGAGAACTCAATCAAAAATCAGAAGAATGTTTTATACCCAATATTGATTTATTAAAGAAAAAAGAGAAATTAAACTATGAACCATTAGAAAATGTCTTTGATAGGATATTAAGAGGAAGTTATCCTGCATTATATAATCAAGAAAATATGGAAGATACTTTAGAAAATTTTTACTCTGCTTATATTAAAACATATATTGAACGAGATATTAGAGAACTTATAAACATTAAAGATGAAATTAAATTTTTAAAATTTATATCCGCAATTGCAGCAAGAACCAGTCAGGAGTACAATGCAAGTGATATAGGTAAAGATGTTGGTATTGATAATAAAACAGTAGATGAGTGGATGTCAATATTAAGAAATACTTTTCTAGTATATTTGCTCCAACCATATTCAAACAACACTTTAAGTAGGGTAATTAAAAGACCTAAAATTTATCTTATGGACACAGGACTTGCATGTTATTTAGCGGGATATTTAGATGCTAGAACATTAGAAAGAAGTGCATATAGTGGTCAAATATTTGAAACTTATATTGTATCTGAGATAATAAAATCATATACCAATAATGCTAGAGATCCTAGATTGCACTTATACTATTACAGAGATAATAATCAAAAGGAAATTGATTTATTAATTGTCGACCAGAATAATATATATCCTGTTGAAATAAAAAAAGGAGCAAACCTTGGAAAAGATGCAATAAAGAATTTTAATATTACTAAGAATTTTCAAATGAATTCACCTAATGGAGTAGTTCTTTGCTTGACTAAAGACCTTCATGCTATTGACGAAAAAAATTATATGGTACCAATTGAATACATATAAAAAACTAAGCCTTATATATAGTTAATTAAATTTGTATATAAGGTTTAGCTCTATTATTTATTAAATTATTTATTAGTACGATTTCAATTGCTTGAAATCTTTTTCAAATTTTGGTGTAGGTATAATTTTATATTTCATATAGTTTAAATCTTTATAATTGAATTTAGAGGCATGCAAAAGCAATTTTTTATAATTTTGCCAACTTCTTGCTATAAAAATTCCTGCAATCGCAGTAATATCAAGGCAAAATCGTCAAAAATTTTTGATAAAGCCGGGAACGAAAATATGAGCGAAGCAACAGGAGTAAATACACAGTTGAACTATGCTCCAGTGT
>JAAVZQ010000018.1 GCA_022791735.1 Clostridia bacterium | reverse complement strand
TTCATCTTTTGATATATTTAACATTAACAAAGACACCTCGAATATTTTTTATTTTGTTTTTCACTAACAAAATTATATCATAGGTGTCTTTGTTTTTTTATTTTTTCTTTTAATTTTTTCCCCAGATTATTTTACTCATATGCAAATCATATAATTACATTATTTACTATGTAAGTTTTGTGTTTCAAAGGAGTATAAATATACTCCTTTGACGATTTATATCACAAAAGAGGAAACAATATTACTATTATTTCCCCTTTTTCTAAAAATATAACTTCTATTTAATCTTATTCAGTCTTTGCTACTTCTTTTCCTTTATTAAATAATTTATCAAATTGATAGAAAATTACAATACCTACACCACACATAAATACAATTATTGATATCCATCCACCAATAAAAGGTATTTTTCTAACTGCCCAAAGTACAAGTGATGTTGCCATAAGTAATAATCCCTTTTTGAACTTGCTATCGCCAATTTTTAGTTTTTCTGCAATAAACTCGTTTGCAGCTATTGCAACAACAAATGCATTAATCATAAGTATTGCTGCATATACGATTAGTAACATTGCAGCTGATGCAGCTCCTACATTTAACATTAGAAGTACCAATGCAACTACTGGTACAGCTATTGTAAATGCAATACCTATTGCAAAAGCTAAAAGTCCTCTTGTAGAAACATATTCTTTTGTTTTTTCTACAAATTTAGGTGCAAAGAATACTAATACAATGTATATTAGAATGTTAAATATTATTGTAGATATAGCACTTATTATTAAATCTACTACTACATTTTCATTGTCATCATTTTCTACATATTCTGAATATTTTATTTCTCCTTGAATTGTCGCTTTATCAATATTGGCAAGTTCTCTTTTTGATTCATAGCTTAAATCACCATATACTGTAAGTGTATCTTCTCCTTCTGCTATTGACATCTTATTTGCTGAAAAGAATGCATCTCTTCCAACACTTCCTGCAAGTGTCATATCATTTGCATACGCTCTTATATCTCTATATATTGATGCACCTGAGTTTATATTTAGTTTATCAGCAGCTGCATATACATCAAATATTAATCCATTAAGTTCTATTGTTTGAGCAAACGCAAATAAATCGCTTCCTATATATGCATTTTCGTCTATTGTAAGTGTACCACTTGCACATACATATACAGCTCCATTTACTTGCCCTGTAATTGTTACATCCTTACCAAAAATAAATACATTTCCATCTACTAATTTATCCATAGTGTATGATTTATTTTCAAATATATAAAGATCACCTTCATATATCTCAGTTTGTTCATCATCATGGTTATGTCCATCATCTCCTGCCACATTTTCTTCTCCTGTTGGAGTAGGTACTACACCTTCTTCAGTGGCTACTGGTTCGCCTTCTCCTCTTGCATTATCTCCTGGATTTGTTGCGCTTCTAGCATTGTCTCCTGGCTCTGTAGCAAATACTTTTGCATTTACACAAAATATTGCAAATACAGTTGCTAAAATTAAAAGTACTGTTAAAATTTTGTTTCTTTTCATTTTTTCTATCCTTTCTTTTAAATTACAGTTCACAGATTTAAGTATCGTCTGTCCTGCGAACTTGGTAGTTCTATATGATTTTTTTCTAACACCTTAATGCCGTAACCTCAAAAATCATATAGAACTACCCTGCACGAACTTAGAATTTATTTTTCTGTGAAACGTATTTATATAAAATTTTATAAACTAATTCAATTAAAACGATAATCAGCATCTTGTTTTAATTTAGTGTTTGTATATTTTTCCAATGTCGCGCCTATAATGTAACTCCTCATCAACGTTTCCTTCAAGTGCCTCATACACTTTTTTAGCCGCAGCTTCCATTGATTTGTCAGTAGTAACTGCTGCAAAAAGTCTTGAGTTTCCTACACTCTCATACATACCTTCATCTATTTGTCTTGTGCTTGAAAAATATATTTTTACACCTTGGCTTTCTATTTCCTCTTTGTTAAGCTCAAAACTAATTGGCTCTTTTGAAGAAGCTATTGCATAATTAGGTGTAACTACGTATACTGTAAATGTATTTGTTTTATTGAACTTGCAATTTTCTTCACTCAAAGTTTGATTTTGGATGTTTGTAAACAATTCACTAAATGGTGTTTCTATTGCATTTAATATATTTAAAGATTCTGGATCTCCAAACCTTGCATTAAATTCAATAAATTTTATACCATTTTCACATTTAAAAAACCCACCATAGATAACCCCATTAAATTCTAAATTATCTTTATTCACATAGTTTATTGTCTTTTTCATAAGTTCTGCACATTCTTTAATATCCTTTTCTGTTAAAAATGGCAAAAGTCCATTTGAAAATCCAAGGCATCCCATTCCACCTGTGCCAGGTCCTTTATCTTCATCAAATCTGTATGGATAATCAAAAGTTGTTGGAGTTACTACTAAATTCTTGCCATCTGTAAGCCCTGTAACTGTAAACTCTCTTCCTTCTACTTTATCTTGTATTATTACACTTCCAGCACTATTTAAACAATCTCTTGCATATTCAAACCCTTCTAGCTTACCATTAAAATGAACTCCTCCTACTTTTACACCTTTTCCACCTGTAAGCCCTTCTGGTTTTACTACAAAATCATCTCCGCTATAACTCTCTATTGCCTGTCTTAGTTCATCTACATCTGTCACTCTATAATTTTTTATTATCATATTTGGCGCTAATTTTTCTACTATTTCTAATGCATAAGATTTACTCCATTCAATCTTTGAGCCCTTTGATGTAGGACCAAATGTTTTTAATCCTAATTCTCTTGCTAAATCAATTAACCCTTCTTGTAAAAGATTATCACTACTTATTATACAATTTTCTATATTCTCTTCTTGTATAAATCTTCTTACAAGCCTTTTATCAAATGGATCTCCTATTATGTATTTTCCCTCTGAACTTACAACATATTCTGCAATTGAAGGATTTGCATAAGGCATAATTGAATACAATCTATAATCTTTAGAGACATATTCTGCAATAACTGCTTCACGCCCTCCATTACCAAGTAATAAACATTTTTCCATGTTTTTAATTCCTTTCTTTATTCTTTACTATTTCTCCAATATCTATCAATTTTTTATTATAGTCTTTTATAGTTTTTCTTTTTAGTACAAATATTTTTATCGCATAGTATATAAAGCATACAGCTCCAAATGAAAATACAATGTTTCCAAATGTATTATAGTACATCGAATAGAAATATATTAAATAAAGAGTAAATATTGCAATTATCATAAATTCAACACTGTGTAGCCACAAATTTGCTTTGTCCCTTTTATATGCAACTTCTAACATTATAATAGTCGTAACAAGTAATAATATTGAAAATACTTTTAAATCCATTAGATAGTTGTCTGTAGGTATATTTGCCATACCTAAGTTTAACGCACCTAAGTAGACAAAAACAATCACAGCAAATATGATATTTTCAAACGTATTTGCACTTATTTTTTCTTTTATCTCTTTTGGAATACTCTTTTTTTCTTCGATTACTTTTTCTAATTTTGCTATATTCTCCTTTGTTTTTATATCATCTTTTTTCATAAGTTCTTCCTTCCTAAAAAGGCACGTAATAGCAAATCGCTCAGACGTTATTTGCGGTTCGAAGTACTGAGCTTAGCTGACTTTGATTGCTAATTTCATTAATAATCAATCAAAGTCCACCAACATATTTTGGTGGACTTTATAGCATTTTATTTATGCTCTTGGATGTGCCTTTTTATATATATTCTGTATTGTTGCATCTTGGAATTGCATATATACTTGTGTTGATGAAATATCTGAATGCCCTAGCATAGTTTGAATTGCTTTTAAATCTGCACCATTTTGTAAAAGATGTGTTGCAAATGAATGTCTTAAAATGTGTGGTGTTATGTCCTTTGTAATATGCGCTTGGTCTTTATAATATTTAACTATTTTCCAGAAACCTTGTCTTGTAAGTCTTTGACCATTTGTATTTACAAATAATGCCGTTACATTTTCATCTTTAATCAAAATATTTCTTGAATTTTCTACATATTCTTTTAACGCATTTAATGATAATGTACCAAGGGGAATATTTCTTGCTTTATCTTTATGTTTGCAAGTTACATAACCCTCTTCTAAGTTTACATCTTCTAAATCTAAAGAAATGATTTCTGTAACCTTCATACCTGTAGCATAAGCAAATTCTAACATTGCCTTATCTCTTATTCCCTTTAAGTCTACATTTTTAGGTTGCTCTAATAATAACTCTACTTCTTGTGAAGTTAAAACTGAAGGTACTCTTTTCTCTATTTTTGGTGATTGTATTCCTTCTGTTGGATTTCTTTTTGTCTTTCTTGCTCTTAATAAGTATTGATAGAATGACCTAATTGAAGCTAAGCTTCTTGAAATGGTTGAACTTTTTTTACCATTTTCATTCATGTACTTTAAGTATTCACGAATATCATCTTCATCTACTTTTAAATAATTAATTTTGTTCGCTTCTACATAATCACTATATTGCATAATATCACGTTTATATGACTGCAAAGTGTTTTGTGATGCTTTTTTGTCATTCTCTATAAAATTCAAGAAATTTTTAATTTGCTTTTGCATTCTTCATCTCTCCCTATTATTTATTAACATAAGATATATATGTTATATCAAATTACTTCAAAAAAGTAAATACTTTTCTGGTAATTTTTATAAAATATTTAAAGTTAACATAAATGCATTGGTCGACACATATGTTTCTATGAATGATGCTACAATTAGCATTAGAGCTAAAATTGCAGAAAATATTGTATGTCTTAATATCTCTAATTTGATATTTTCTTTTCCTCTATCCTTCATTATGGATTTGTATAATCTTATTCCACTTATTGCTAATGCAAATAGAACTGGAATGAAAATTATATTTTGAAGTAACATTGATGATAGAATAAATTTTGTTCCCGCACTTGCACCTAATGTTGCAATTATACAGGATATACTATATCCAAACGTGAAACCTCGAAATCCAATCAGTGCATACACTCCAAATATTCCGATTACTGTAAGTCCTGCGAACCACAAGCATACAGCTATACTTAAATTGTTTTTAATCGAACTTATAAAAAGTCTTGTATAATCAATAGTCGCATCATTTTTTGTTTTATCCACAAAACTATTTATGTATGTACTTATCTCTTTTCCTTCTTCTTCATTTAAATTGTTTATAGATATTACACCTATTGTCACTCCGAATTAAAAATATGACTGTCACTATGATATAATATCTTAAGTTATTTTCAATATGTAAACGGATTATCCCTTTTTTACCGTTATTAACACTAATTCTTTTGTTTTGCATTACATACCACTCTTTCGCATTTATTTTCTTATCTAATTTTTATGTAATACAAAATTAATATAGAACTATTTATTTGAAACTTTGCCGTAAACTCCGCCACCACCTGCTGAAATGGCTAAATTTCCGCATTTTGCATCTATGATATTTCTTGCAATTTTTGCTCCACAAACTGCTTCTATATCATCAAAAGAAAGTTTATGTAATATATTCATCTCTGTTTCAAAATTATCAAGTAATTTGTTTATAACTTTTGGTCCTACTCCTGGTATAAATTGAAGTGGAATTTGATATATATATGGTGCTCTGAAGTTTGGACTTTTAGTCTCTTTTTTGTCTTTTATTATCTCTATTCTATCTAAAACACCCATTGTAATATTTCTACTATCACAAGTATCACATTTTGTAACAGGCATTTTTCCTTCAATCCTTTTATCACATATTTCACAATATGTTCTATGGTATTTTCCAAGTTTTGGATCTAGTCCATAATTTGATAAAATTTTTCTTCCCTCTTCATTTCTAATAGCTTTCATAAGTTCTTTAAATGAAATATCTTCCATATACATCTTATTATATTCTCTTGCAATTTTTGGCAAAGAATGTGCATCTGAATTTGTTAAAAATGTTTTTGTTTCTAATTCTGATATTTGGTCTGCTAAAAAGGTATCAGAACTTAGCCCTAGCTCAATAGCTGGGACTTTTTCATATTTTTCCTTAAATATCTTCTCAAGTCTATCTGTACAATTTCCATAAAAGCTTTTGTGTGGAGTAAAAGCATGTGCTGGAATTAGTACACCATTATATTTTTCTACTATATCAATTAATTGATATGCAGAAATGTCTGCTCTTTGTGAACTCAAAGTAATATTATGTATGTGATTTTCCATCTCTTTTGAAAAAGCTTTTATATCTTTCAAATGTGGAAAATAGCACAAATTGTGTGCACTTCCTGTCTTACCCTTTTCATTTATTTCTGATGTTTCTATCTCACTTCCAAGTATTATACATAGCTTGTCCTTATATATAATACCACCGGTCAGCAAGCTCTTTTGCTTCTCCATTTCTCAAAAATTCTTCTATGTCCTCTATAACATAAGGAGATGCGCAGTCAATTATGCCAGCAATATTAATGCCTTTCTTTTCCACGCACTCCTTAGCAATATTCTCAAAATTCAAGCTTCTTGCAGCTGTTATTTTGATTGGTTTATTATTTTTACTTCTTCCTATGTGTATGTGTAAATCTGCAAATATTTCGTACATTTAACGTTCATCCTCTTCCATTTCTTTATATACACTTTCAATACTACTTACAACTAGAGGCTCTGGATCTCCATTTGCAAGTATTATCTCTTGTTCTTCTTCAGGCATCTGCCATTCTACTCTATCGTTTATATTTCTTAAAGTCTTTCCACCTGCTAAACAGTCTATAAAATCTCTAGGATTTTTTACACTTCTTTCAATCTGCATTGCTTTTAATACTCTTGGATTGTGGTCATTGTCAGATTTATATACTACATTATTTTCATCTCTCATGCAGCCACACCTTCTTTCAAACACATAAATACTTTAAATTTGTCAAGATATCTATTGTACTCACCTTTTAAGTTTCTATGTTCGATTAAATTTAATGCTTCATCGATTGGGTACCCTTTTCTTTCAGGCCTATTAAGTACTAATCCTCCAAAATTATCTACAAGCTCTAATATATCACTTTCTTTTTCTCTATCTTCACTACCTTGATATCTATTTACTTCTGAACAAATCTTACAAAATCTTTTGTCAAACCCAAGATTTTCTAGATATTCTGCACCTTCAATTGCGTATCTATTTACTTTATTCAAATCATTTGTTAATATGTTTTTCTTACATGCATACAAAATACACGCAGTAAGTACAAGATTTTTATCCACATCCAGTTTCATTTCTTCAATGAATAATCTTGCTATTTCTGCTTTTAGTATTACTGAATTATCAAAAAAGATATTTTCTCTCTTTTGTAAATAATAAGCTATCTCTAGTTTTTTTATAAAATCTTTTTCAGATAAAATATAGTCAGCAAATGTTTCCATATTTACCTCCATTTATGTTTCTTTAGTTTCTTGCTATTTTATTATATGTGAAAATGGAAAATTTTTCAATAGCGTAATAGAATTGTCATAAAAATGTATTATTTCTGTAATAGTTTGCTTGTTCTTTCTTTTTCCAACTGTTTTAGGCTCTTTTGTGGTGTAGGTAAATCTTCAGGCATAGTTCCTCCATTCTTTTCTATTACTTCTCTAATATTCTTTCCTATATTATAATGTGTGTTATTTGCTTCTTTTTCAGTTTGCACATTGTCTCTTTTCAATTTTTGTTCTGTTTGAGAAATTCTAAATAAATTTGCGATAAGTTCATCACTTCCCATATTATCTAAAATATCTTCCCTATATCTTAGCCCTTTTCGTTTTGCAATATCATCTGCTGTTTCTCCATTATATAATCCTTTATACCCATAATTATGAAATTTGTCAAAATTTTTAACTCCTGCCTTTTTAGCAGTTTGATTAAGTGAATAGTTTCCTTTTCTAGTCAAGTTTCTTTGATAAAATCTTCTCTCATCTTCTGTTAAAGATGTATACTCTTTTTCACTAATTTCTTGTTTTCTAGTTTGTATCGCAAAATATGTTTGTGCAAGAGCAATGACTTGTTTTCTACTATCTCCATTTTGTGCTATTAGATAACAAGCATAACGTGTTAGTTTGTAATCTTTTTTGTTTCTTTCTGCTCCTGAACCTATTTGTACCATTTTGTCGGCGCCAACAAAATGGTCAATTGCACTTATACTGCTGTTTTCGCACGCTTCTTTTGCCTTCTTTATTACATTTTCAAATTTCCTCCATTCTTTATAATCCAAAACATTTTGCAACTCTCTTGCATACCAATATTCATTTTCGTTTTCATCAATATGCTTAATATCCTCAAAGTTTTGATTATCATAGCTTTCTTTCTCTTGCAATTTATTCATTCAACATCCTCTCCTTTTCTTTATTTAATATTCTATTATAAGAAAGAATAAATTGCAATATTTTTACAAAAATTTGTTTTGGTTTTTCTTTGTCTTATCCTCTCAGTTCACTCACAATCCTACATAAATTGTCTATCAAAAAGTCTACATCTTCTTTTGTATTTACTTCTCCAAAGGTTACTCTTAATGTACCGTTTATATATTCAGGTGGAAGTCCGGAGTGCCACAAGCACATGCGAAGGCTCTGCTTCTCCTGAATTACATGCAGAGCCAGCAGAAGTACAAATTCCGCACACTATCTAACTTAAGAAGCAAAGTCTCCCCATCTACCCCTTTAAAAGACATATTACTATTCCCTGGGAGTCTAGAAACTCTATCTCCATTTACTTTGACATCTTTTATTCTTTTTTCAACATTTGAGATATAGTATTCTCTTAAATCTAGTAGTTTTTTATTATAACTATCAATATTTCTATATGCAAGTTCTATTGCATTCCCGAAGTCCTACAATCTCTGCTACATTTTCAGTTCCACCTCTCTTGTTTTTTTCTTGATGCCCTCCATCTTGCTCTCTTTCAAATTCTATGCCTTCTCTTATATATACTGCCCCACATCCCTTTGGTCCATAAAACTTGTGTGCAGAAAGGCTAAGTGCATCTATTCCTTGGGCTTTTACATCTATATTAATATTTCCAATAGCTTGAACCGCATCTGTATGAAAATACACATTATGTCTTTTGGCAATCTTGGCTATTTCTGTGATAGGCTCAATTGTTCCTATTTCGTTATTTGCAGTCATAATTGATATTAGTATAGTATTACTGTCTATATTGTTTTCTAGCTCCTCTAAACTGATTTTTCCGCGTTTTATCCACATCCAAATATGTAACTCTATACCCTTCTCTTTCTAACGTCTTACATGAATTAAGCACTGCATGGTGTTCTATCTTTGTTGTAATTATATGATTACCTTTATTCCTATTTGCATGACTTATGCCTTTTATCGCCAAGTTGTCACTTTCACTTCCACAGCTTGTAAAATATATTTCTTTAGGTTTAGCATTAATTGCAAATGCAACCTGTTCTCTTGCATGCTCTATCGCCCTTTTGCTAAATCTACCTATACTATATATTGATGATGGATTTCCAAAATTTAATCCAAAATATGGTATCATGCTTTTTAAAACTTCGTCTTTGACGTAAGTTGTCGCAGCATGGTCAAAATATCTTATCTTTTCCAAAATAAAACTCCCCCTTTGGGTTAATTTTATGAGATTTTGAAGAAAGATAGAACAAAAAGTAGCCTCGCATAAAGGCTACTTTTTGTTATTATTTTGCAACTTCTACACTAATGAATAACTTCTCTCCATTAATATTATACTCTTCTTTTTTCATATCTTCTCTTATAATTAGGTCTAAT
>JAAVZQ010000017.1 GCA_022791735.1 Clostridia bacterium | reverse complement strand
TACCCTAGCAAAATACTAAATGTAATTAGGAGGAAGCAAAATGCTACAACCAGCAAAGAACAAGACTCGGAGGCACCTGAAAACTCTGGCTGAACAGAATGCCTTGGAGGAATTTATCCACAGGGTGTATCTTCTGAGGCACGAAGAGGCAAGGCAGCTTATTTGGCAGCTTACCTATGCTCCAGAAACTGTTCTCAATGAAAAGACGCAGTTTGAGCAGCTGTCTAGTCGTCAAATCAAGGCGCTTAGGACGGAAACAATCCGCCAGTACCAGCTGGTTGATTCCAGCTTGGACTACAACGTCTACTGCCAGAAGGCGAAGAAGAACGAGGCGCATTATGGGTTCTTGCGCAGGTGTGCAAAAGGAGATGGCGTCATCATTCGAGAGATATTGTATCGGATTGAAACAAGGGATTTCAACGATAGAGAGGCTCGAATGATTAGCCTAAATCTTAGGTCTGACAGGAGAGATGACCAGACATCTGGCTTTTATGGTTTGGGCTTCAATCTTCAGGAGACGAATTTCCTTTTGACCTTTGATGGTCTGGCTCGTGCAACTTCGTACGTCTTAGAGCTGATGCACCGTGACAAAGAATGTTTTGGAAATGCGTAGCAAAACTCCCACCCCTCATGTGTGTATTGCATGAGGGGTGATTAAATTAAAGGAAAAAAGGGGAGAATAGTAGAATAATATATATTTTTTTATAGGAGAGAGATTTTATATGACCAGAATTAAGTTAAAAGACAGAATACTTCCTGCATATACAAAAGGGGAAGAGATATTTAATATGACATCACATATATGTCGGAGCAGTACTTGGAATTGTTGCAACAGTTTTATGCGTTGTTATAGCTGCAAAGCATCACAATGTATATGGAATTGTAAGTCGGAGCAATATTTGGTTTTACAATGATATTACTTTACACAATGTCAAGTATATATCATGGACTTAGTGCAAGAGTTAAAGGTAAAAAAGTTTTGCAAATATTAGACCATTGTTCGATATTTTTACTTATTGCAGGTTCATATACACCTTTTACTTTGTGTAGTTTAATGCAAGATAATCCGGTTACAGCATGGATAATTTTTGGGGTTATTTGGGGAGCTGCAATAATTGGGATTATTTTAAATTCAATAGATTTGAAACATTTTAAAAAGTTTTCTATGGCATGTTATTTGCTTATGGGCTGGTGTATTATATTTAAGTTTCCAGCTTTGCCAGAATTAATAGGTACAAATGGATGTATACTTTTGGTTGCAGGCGGACTTGTATATACTCTTGGTGCAGTACTTTATGGGATACGGAAAAAAACATAAGTATATTCACTCGATTTTTCACTTGTGCATTTTTGCTGGTAGTTTGTTGCATTTCTTATGCATTTTACTTTATGTAATGTAGAAGTAAATTATTATAAAAAACTTGAATTTTTTTGCAAGCAATAATATAATAGATAAAAAGAATTTGTATTAAAGGGGAATAAAAAATGCAAGAACGTATTCATGAAACAATAGCAATCACAGATTTAAAGGATATGCTAAAAAAATCAGGAGAGATATATGGAGAATTGCCAGCATATAAGTTTAAGACTGATGTGGAAGGAAAATTCGACATAATTACTCATAAAGAATTTAGAAACAGGGTAGATGCACTTCGGAACAGCATTTATCAAATTAGGGCTAAAAGGCAAAAGAATTGCTTTAATTGGAGAAAATAGGTATGAGTGGGGACTTTCATATCTTGCAATTGTTTGTGGTACAGGAGTAGTTGTTCCACTTGATAAATCTTTACCTGAAAATGAAATAAAAAGTTTGATTGAACGTTCTGGAGCGGAGGCAATTTGCTATTCTCAAAAATATGATGAAATTTTAGATAGACTAAAAAAAGAAGGTGTAGGAAAACTAAAACACTTAATTTCTATGGATTTGGAAGAACATCAAGATGGTATATATTCAATAAAGCAATTAGTAGAAAGAGGAAAAAAGTTAATATCAGAAGGTGATAGAAGCTTTTTAGATGCTGAAATAAATCCAGAGGAAATGAGTATAATGCTATTTACTTCCGGTACAACTGCAGCATCAAAGGCTGTTGCTTTGTCTCATAAAAATATTTGCACAAATATTGTAGATATTGCATCAGTTTTAGATGTAAATAAAGACGATACCATGCTTTCGTTTTTACCAATGCACCATGTTTTTGAATGTACAACGGGATTTTTGTACCCACTTTATAGAGGGACTACTGTTGCTTTTTGCGAGGGAATAAGGCATATTGCGCAGAACTTAAAAGATTATAAGGTAAGTGCGATGGTTTCTGTACCAGTATTATTTGAGAATATGTATAAAAAGCTTTTAAAAGGAGTAGAAAAGCAGGGAAAATTAGAGAAATTAGAAAAAGGTCGTAAAATAAGTAATATGCTTAGAAAAATGCATATAGATGCAAGAAGGAAAATATTTAAAGAGATACATGAAGTATTAGGTGGCAATATAAGGCTATTTATAAATGGTGCTGCTGCACTAGATAGAGAAGTAGAAAGAGGGTATAACGAACTCGGATTTAGAATTGCACAAGGATATGGTCTTACAGAAACATCTCCAGTTATAGCTGCTGCAACGGATGACCATTACAGAGAAGGTTCCGTAGGGCAAATCTTCCCTAGCTTAGAAGTGAGGATTGCAAATCCAAATGAAGAGGGAATTGGTGAGATACAAGTGAAAGGTCCTAGTGTTATGCTAGGTTACTGTGATAATGAGGAAGCAAATAAAAAAGCATTTCTTGATGGATATTTTAGAACAGGAGATTTAGGATATATAGACGAAGATGGCTATTTATTTATAGCTGGAAGAGAAAAAAATGTAATTGTTCTTAAAAATGGAAAAAATATTTATCCAGAAGAATTAGAAAACTTAGTAAATCGAATTGAGGGTGTAGAAGAGAGTATGGCTTACGGAAAACCAGAGTCTGACGGCGATAGTAAAATTTGTATGAAAGTAGTTTATAATCCAGAGATAATGCAGGAAATGTACAAGTTGCAAGCGGAAGACGAGATTTACAATCTTATCCATGATAAGATTAAAGAAGTAAATAAAACAATGCCAGCATATAAATATATTCGTGAAATAATGATTACAACTGAACCTTTAATCAAGACAACCACTGCTAAAATCAAGCGTCACGAAGAACTTGCAAAAATTTTGTAAGAATTTTCAAAAAAATGTTGACAATTACATTACAATTGTAATAAAATTGTAATAGAAATTTAAAGAAGTATTTTAAATTTACTATTGTAGTATTTCATTAGATGTTATATAATATAAACATATAAATAGATATAACATTAGTACGAAGGAGGGAGGTTTACAATGCTAAGAAAGAGTAAGACTGGCATAGTAAACATAAGAATGGTAATAACCGAAGAAAAGATTTTGTCTAATATTGACAAAGTGCAAAAATTAATTAATCCAAATAGTAAGAAGCAAATAGTCCAACTAGAAGACGATGCTTATTTTAAGGATTTAATTGAATCTATAAGAATGTATTTAATAGAATATCCAAGAAAGAAAAACTTTCCGGTATCTGTTTATAGAGCAGCATATAGTTTGGTAGAATATGCTACAAATCAATTTGAAGAAAATACAAAACAAATTGAAGAACTTATTAGACAAAGAGAGAAAAATATCGGTCTATCAAGTGATTTAAAAGAATTATTGGAAAATACAATTAAGAAAGATAAAGATTGGAAGGTATATGTGAAAAATGCTTCAAAATTATTCCAAGAAGATATAATTGATGCTTTAGGAATAATTGGTAGAGCAAAATCAGATACTTCTAATAATTATAAAGATGCTGTTAAATTAGTACAAGCCAGAATAACTAATTTAGAGGCAAATTTACATATTGAAATAGATATGGAAAGAATTGAAGATAGATCAAAAGCTTTAAGTTATATAGGTATTGAGATAGCTGACGCATTAAAGGGAATTCCAACACCAGTAGAGATGACAGAAGAAGTGCCAGTTACAGCAGAACAAGATACATACTTAGAAGATACAAGAGTAAATGTAAAACCAACTCTATGGCAAAGAATCAAACAAAGCAAAGTTGCAAGAGCATTTACTTATGTATTTAAAGGAAGACTTACACAAGCTGAAAATGCTTTACCAGAAGGTAGAGGAGAATAATATGAAAAAAGTACCTTCTTTTTTGAGAAGGTGCTTTTTGTGTAGAAAAATGGGAGGTTTTTATGAGTAAATTTGATGAAATATATCTAGATATTGTAGAAAAGGTATTAGATGAAGGCTATTATGATACAAATAGGACAGGAGTTTCAACGTATAAATTGCCACATCAAATTATGCAGTTTAATTTAGAAGAAGAATTTCCAATACTTACAACAAAATTTGTAGCATTTAAGACAGCTGTGAAAGAACTTTTATGGATATTTCAGAAACAATCTAATGATGTAGAAGAATTGAAAAGAGATAATGTACACATTTGGGATGAATGGGAAATGGAAGACCGGTACAATAGGAACATCTTATGGTTGGGTTGTTAAAGAGTTCAAACAAATTGATACTCTTATAAACAAATTGAAAGCAAATCCACAAGATAGAAGAATGATAATAAATCTTTGGCAAATACCATATTTAGACACAGGAGCATTGTATCCATGTGTATTTAATAGTTGCTGGGATGTAACAGATGGAAAATTAAATTGTATGCTTACTATACGTTCAAATGATTTACCACTTGGAAATCCGTTTAATGTGGTGCAATATGCTGTGTTAGTACATCTTATTGCACAAGTTACTGATTTAAAACCAGGACTTTTGACAGTATGTATTAGTAATGCACATATTTATGAAAATCAAGTAGAAGGAATGAAAGAACAGCTTGCAAGAAAAAGTGAAGCACTTCCAGCACCAAAGCTTTGGATAAATCCAGATATAAAGAATTTCTATGATTTTAAAATAGATGATATAAAACTTATAGATTATAAACACCTTGGCAAAATAGATATGCCAGTCTCAGTTTAAGTTGAGGATGTGGACATATTGGAAGGAGAATAAATATGTTAAGCATAATAGCTGCAATTGGAAAAAATAATGAATTAGGCAAAGATAATAAGTTAATTTGGCATTTACCAGAGGATTTAAAAAGATTTAAAATGTTTACTACTGGTAAAACAATTATTATGGGAAGAAAAACTTTTGAATCTTTGGGTAGAGTTTTACCAAATAGAAAACATATTGTTCTTACACATAATAAAGAATATAAGTATGACCATGAGATGGTAGAAGTTTTATGCGATTTAGAAGAAATAGAGAAATATATAAATTCTGAGGAAGAAAACTTTGTAATAGGTGGAGCATCTATATATAAGATGCTCATGCCGTATGCAAAAAAGTTGTATATAACAAAAATAGATGAAGAATTTGAAGCAGATGCTTTTTTTCCAAAAATAGATGAGAACGAATGGAAAATTGTAGAGAAAGAGCAAGGGATAACTGATGAAAATAATCCATATAGATATGAATATATAACTTATGGCAAAAATGCCTATAATTCATAATGTTAAGCTTATTTTGCTTGGTGAACTAAATAGTTATAAATAATTTTAAGAAATTTTTTAAAAAGTATTGACAAAATATGAAATAACATTTATAATTAATAAATGTTAAAGATAGTGCAGGTGTAGTTCAATGGTAGAACCTCAGCCTTCCAAGCTGATGACGCGGGTTCGATTCCCGCTACCTGCTCCAATTTATAGCAACTTACGAACTTATAAAGTTTGTAGGTTGTTTTTTATTTACTAGGAAAGTACGGTTCGGTTCAATGTCAATAGTTGGGGTGAGATACCTGAAAAAGGGTTCAATGTCAATAGTTGGGGTGGAATACCTGAAAAGTATTCTCAGCTCAGCTTTTTTAATTGGTCAAAAATTTTAGGCAAAAAATGCTCAAAATCTTTGATTTCGCTAACGCACAATTTTCTTATCGGTAAAATGGTCATATGAGTATTGAATTATCAATATTTATATGACTATTTCATTTATAAGATACATATATTTTTTTCTATCAAAATTTGTTAGAAAGTGATTAAAATGTATTGATAAGAGAACAAAAGTTTGATACAATATAAAAGGTAAAATAAATCTACAAGGAGAGTGTATTAGTGAAACAAAGTTATATAAATTGTTTGAAAAAATTAAGAGAATTTAGAAAAAATCTAAAAGTAGATAAAGATGTAAAAAGAGGAAAACTATATTTTACTTGGATTATAGATAAAACAGAAAAAATAGAAAATGAAAAAGATGAAGAATTTATATATAACAATATGATTCAATATACATTAAAAAATTACAAAATTGATACATATACTTATGAAAGACTAGATAGAAAATTAAAAAGTATAGTAAATGATAACTATATATTAAAAAATAATAACTATATATTTAATAATATAAATATTACTAAAGGTGATGTTCTATTATTGATGAAAAAAATATTGTTCAAACGAGGAAATTCGGTAAAATTGATGGGAAATATTTGAGCATAATCAATGAAAAAATAGGCTTAGAATTTTTTGAATAAAACATTGACTTAATGCGTAAAATATAGTATCATAGTATTATAGAAAGTAATCAATTAAGATTGCTGTGGGAGG
>JAAVZQ010000016.1 GCA_022791735.1 Clostridia bacterium | reverse complement strand
GAATATATTTAATAGTTAATATTTACACAATAAATCATGTGAATATTAACAAAAATTGTACTTGTGATACTAGCAGCAGTAACAATAAATGCAGCATTTAATAGTGGAATAATAGACACAGCAGTAAATGGAGCAGTAAATTATGCAGACGCACAAAAAAAAGAACAAATAACATTTGAAGATTTAGATAAGGATATACAAGATATAGTAAAACAAATAGAAGATTATAATATAGGTGGAAATAATCGGGAATGTCAAAAATTTTGTGTAAAATAATAAAAAAAAGAACTCCTTATGATAAAAATATCATAGGGGGTTTCATTTTATCCCATTCCTCAAACACTTTTTCGCGGGACATATTGACATTTTCCAATTCACAATATATAATTAGCACATATAAGCGAGATTATTTTAGCAAAATAGAAAAGGATGATGAAAAATGAAATTTATTCACATAGCAGATGTACACTTTGATGCACCATTCACAGTGCTAAATTCAAGAGGGCTTGCAGACGAAAGAAGGCTTGAGCAAAGAAGTGCATTTAAGCAAGTAATTGATTATATCAAAGAAAATTCTATTCCTTATTTATTCATAAGTGGGGACCTTTTTGAAAATGAATATGTAAAAAATAGTACAATAGAATACATAAATAAACTATTTTTAACCATATCAGACACAAAGATATTTATAGTTCCAGGAAATCATGATCCATATCTTAAAAATTCATATTATTCTAAATATAGTTTTCCAGAAAACGTAAAAATTTTTACATCAGAATTAGAAAAAATAGAAGATGGTGAAATAAATATCTATGGATATGGTTTTGACGATTTTTATATGAAATCTAATCAAAAAAACATACAAATAGAAGACAAAAGTAAAATAAACATACTCATCACACACTGTGATTTAGACGGAGCCAAGAACAATGACATAAGGTATAATCCTGTATCTAAAACTATGCTTCATTCCTTAGGATTTGATTATGTGGCTTTAGGACACATTCATAAAAGGATGCAAGACGGAGAGATAGTATATCCAGGTTCTTTAGTTTCACTTGGATTTGATGAATTAGGACAGCATGGCATGATATTAGGAGAGATAGATGAAAGCACAAAAGAACTTTCCTTAAACTTTATATCAGTAGATGAGAAAGAATTTGAGGAACAAGAGATAGATATAAGTGATATTTTCTCACAGGAAGAACTAATCGAAGTGATAAATAACATGTATTTTCCAGATGATAGATATATTAAAATAGTTTTAATTGGCAATAAGAAAATGGAGATAGAGCCATTAAAAATACTAAAGTTTATAAACATACCAAATGTCATAAAAGTAAAAGACTTAAGCAAACTAGAGATAAACCTAAGCGAAATTGCAAAGCAAAATAACTTAAGAGGAATATTTGTAAGAACACTATTAGAGAAAATAGAAAGAGAACCAGAAAACAGGAAAAAGATTGAAAAAGCAATAGAAATAGGAATTACAGCATTTTAAGCAAAAGGGGAGAAAAGTATGCTTATAAAAAAAATACAAGTAAATAATTTTGGTAAGCTAAAGAATAAAGAGATAGAACTAAAAAATGGGATAAATATAATATATGGAGAAAATGAAAGTGGAAAATCAACACTGTTAGACTTCATAGTTAGTATGTTTTATGGGATAAATAAATCAAAAAATGGCAAAGAAATATCTAACTACGACAAATATACTCCATGGGCTGATGGTGAATTTTCAGGGAAAATTTGTTATGAACTAGATAATACAGAAAGTTTTGAAGTGTATAGGAATTTTACTAAAAGAGCCCCTCAAATATTTGATAAAAATGCAAATGATATAAGCAAAAATTTTACAATTGATAAGAATGAAGGCAATAAGTTTTTCTATGATCAAACAAAAGTAGATGAAGATTTATTTAACATGTCTATGGTGATACACCAACAAGAAGTAAGACTAGATAATAAATCACAAAATACTTTAATACAAAAAGCATCAAATATAATGCTAACAGGAGAAGATGATATATCTTACCAAGAAGTACTTAGAAAGATGAATAAAAAACAAAGTGATGAAATAGGTACTTTAAAAAGCCCAACCAAGCCATTGTACATGGTAATGAAAAACGTAGAGAGGTTAAAAGCAGAAAAAGCAGAATTGATGGGGCTAAATGAGATAAAATGTGAAATAGATAGCGAGATAAAATCAAAACAATTAGAGATTGATAAAGAAGAAGAAATGCTTAGAGCTATGCAAGAATTGCAAAACATGAAAAATGAGGCTAAATTTGAAGAGGAAAAAATAAATATATATGCTAAGACAAAAGAAGAATCAGAAAAAAGCAAAGAAGAGCTATATGAAGAACTACGAAAAGTGTGCAAAGCAAGAGGAGAAGAAAAGGTATATAGAGGTATATATATTATTCCAGTAGTACTTATGATTATCTCTATTGCAGTGTTTTTGATAAAGGATGCTATATTTGGAGCACAAGGAATGGCTATTTCAACCATTATCTTCATACTTATTATGCTTAGAAACTTAAGTACAAAAAGAAAATATAGAAATGAAGAATTGGAGATAAGAGAGAAAAAAAGAGAAATAGAAAATAAGATAAAACTTATAGATGATGAGATATTTTCTAAAGACGAGACAATTCAAGAAATAAGAGATGGTTTAGAATATAAACTAAAAGCCCAAAAGGAGAGAATAAATAGGGAATGCATGGGTGCTAAACATATACTTTCAGAGGAAGATGAAAATGATATAGATATCATAGAAGAACAAAACTATATAAATAGGCTAAAATTAGATATTGCACAAAAGGAAATTGCTAGAAAGCAAGTGGCAGAAAAGTTAGAAAGATTAGTTGATATAGAAGAAAGACTAAGTGAAAATGAGGAAATTTTAAACGAGTTAAACGAAAAAAATGATAGCATAAATATTGCAAAAGAAGCATTAGAAGAGGCATATATTATAATGAAAGAAAGTATTACACCAAGATTTACAGCAAATCTTTCAAATTCGATAAAAACTATTACATCAGGAAAATATAGAACAGTAAAAGTAAATGAAGAAAATGGAATTGTATTAGAAACAGAAAATGGTAATTATGTAACAGCAGATTACTTAAGCCAAGGTACAATAGATCAAATATATTTATCACTTAGAATATCAAGTACTAATGAATTGACACCAGAAAATATGCCAATAATACTTGATGAAACTTTTGCATATTTTGATGAGGAAAGATTAACAAATGTGCTTAAGTTTTTAAATACAAGTTATGGAGATAAGCAAATTATTATTTTTACTTGTACAGGTAGAGAGATAGAGGTGCTAGATAAAATATACATAGATTATAATAAGATTATGCTATAAGATTATAGAATTCACAGCTTAAAATATCGTTTGTCCTGCCACGGGTAGTTATTAATAATTATAAGAAAACCTCACCACTATAAGCAAATGTAATGAGCAAAGCTCAAACATTTTCTAAAGGGTAGGAGTATTCTTGATAATTATTAATAGAACTACCCTGCGCGGACTTTTAGTTTAATTTGCTGTGAATTGTAACTTTAGTAATAATTGACAATAGGGCTAAAAGATTATATAATATTTGCAGTATTTTGAGATAAAGGAAAGGAAAGAATTTTATGTTTCAAAGATTAGAGGACGTAGAGAAAAGATATGAGGAATTGACTGTAAAAATTAGTGATCCAGCGGAGATTGCACAAACTAGCAATTGGCAAAAGCTTATGAAAGAGCATTCAGAGCTCACACCAATTGTAGAAAAATATAGAGAATATAAGAAACTAAAAAGAACAATAGAAGAAAATGAAGAACTTTTGAAAGATCCAGAACTCAAAGAACTTGCACAAGCTGAAATGGATGAGGCAAGAGAAAATCTTCCAAAAGTAGAAGAAGATTTGAGAATACTTTTGATACCAAAAGATCCTGATGATGATAAAAATACAATTTGTGAAATTAGAGCTGGGGCAGGAGGAGACGAGGCAGCATTGTTTGCTGGTACTTTATTTAGAATGTATTCAATGTATGCAGAGAAAAAACATTGGAAAATTGATATTTTAAATGAAAATGAGACAGAACTTGGTGGATATAAAGAAATAACATTTATGGTTACAGGAAAAGGTGTATATAGTAGGCTTAAATTTGAAAGCGGTGCGCATAGAGTACAAAGAGTTCCAGATACTGAAAGTAGTGGTAGAATTCATACGTCTGCTGCAACGGTAGCAATACTTCCAGTAGTTGAAGATGTAGAAATAGAGATAAACCCAGCAGATATTAAAATGGAAGTGTATAGAGCATCAGGAGCAGGAGGACAGCACGTAAATAAAACTTCATCAGCAGTAAGACTTATTCATGAACCAACAGGAATAGTTGCAGAATGTCAAACTGAAAGGTCACAAGT
>JAAVZQ010000157.1 GCA_022791735.1 Clostridia bacterium | reverse complement strand
GGTTTAGGTTGTCTTCTAAGTATTTTTCTATTGAATTAAATTCATTCATTTCTTTTTTCTGGGCTATTGTATATTTTTCTGTTCCATTTATTGCTGTATTTATTATTCCACTATTAAATGCCTCATTTATTGTTACCGCTGCTAGTATGATTAATATTATGATTGTAATTATTAATGCTACTAGTGTTATTCCGTTTGTCTTGTTTTTGGTTTCTGTTCATCTTTTATTCACTCCTTTGTATTTAGTCTAGCCTTTGAAGTAACAGACGTCGGGACGACGCCTCTACTATCTCTATTCACTTATTCTAAAGTCATATGCATTTGCCACATCTGCTGTTACTGCTACATTTAGCTTTACTGTTCCTCCTGATGGTATACTGTCTATTGGTCCAAGTAGTCTTGTTATTACATTTCCTTGCTTGTCTAATATTTCTACTTTTACTGTTTTGTCTTCTGTTTCTGCCCCTGTTGTGTTTTTTACATCTGCAAGTAATGTTGTTATTCCTCCTGTTTCTCTTAGTTGTATGTTACTTATTTCTAGTCCATTTACTTTCTTCGTTTTTTGTAATTCTTCACTTTTGTTTAGTTTACTTCCGTCTGATAGTTCTTGTACATATTCTTCCTCTTGCACTTCTCCTTGTACTTGTCCTACATTTTCTGGTCCTTTCTTTCTAAATGTGTTTACCATGATAATTATTACCATGATTACAGCTAGCACCATAAGTACTAGCATTAGTGTACTTATTCCGCTATCTTTTGTCTCTTTCATATTACGATTACCTCCTAATTTTTTATTTTTTGTTCTTGTATAGAACAATTCTAACATCATTTTTTTATAAAATCAATATATATTTGTTCTTTTATAGAAATTTTTGTTTTTTCGTTACAATTTATATCAAAACAAGTCGAAAATAAATATTAACTCCTATAATAGGACAATCTATATTTAAGACTGTAAATTGTAAATTTTGGAGGTATATATGAAAAAATTTAATAAATATGAAGATAAATTTAATATAATAGGTTCTCAAATTAAATCTATACGAAAATCAGAAAAAATTACTCAAGAAGACTTATGTGCAAGAATGCAAGTTATGGGATATCAAATAAATAGAAGTGATATTTCTAAAATTGAAAATTGTAATAAATTTATTGCTGACTTTGAAGTGCTTGGTTTCGCCAAGGCTCTTAATAAGTCTATATTAGATTTATATAATTTAAATTTAGAAAATAATATTAAATAGATGTAAATTATTGATATTTTTATGATTTTTGTGTATAATATTGTAGAAAATAAAATTTTTTTATTTAGGAGGATTTATATATGAAATTTGACGCATGGGAAGGTTTTAATGCAGGAAAATGGCAAAGAGAAATAGACGTAAGAAGTTTTATCCAAAAAAACTACACTCCTTATGAGGGAGACTGTTCTTTCTTAGCTAAACCTACTGATAAAACCACAAAATTATGGAACCAAGTTTTAGACCTATACAAAAAAGAAAAAAATTCTGAGGGTGGAGTTTTAGATATTGATACAAAAACAATTTCTACAATCAACTCTCATGAAGCAGGATATATTGATAAAGATTTAGAACAAATCGTTGGACTTCAAACTGACGCTCCTTTAAAAAGAGCAATCATGCCTTTTGGTGGAATAAGAATTGTAGAAAAATCTTGTGAAGCTTATGGCAGAACAGTTGATCCAGATACAGCTAAAGTATTCCACAGTGCTAGAAAAACTCATAATGACGGTGTTTTTGATGTATATACACCTGATGTTAGAGCTGCTAGAAGTTCACATCTTTTGACTGGTCTTCCAGATGGATATGGTCGTGGAAGAATTATCGGAGATTACAGACGTGTTGCACTTTATGGTGTAGATGCTTTAATCGAAGAAAGAAAGCACTATATAGATTTATTAAATCACGATAATTTTACAGAAGAATTAATTAGAGAAAGAGAAGAATTTGCAGAACAAATTAGAGCATTAGAAAGTTTAAAAGCTATGGCTCTAAAATATGGCTATGATATATCAATGCCAGCTAAAAATGCAAAAGAAGCTGTTCAATGGTTATACTTTGGATATCTTGCAGCAATTAAAGATCAAAATGGTGCTGCGATGAGTATTGGTAGAACATCTACTTTCTTAGATATTTATTTTGAAAGAGATTTAAAAAACGGAACTTTAACAGAGGAAGAAGTCCAAGAAATTATGGATCACTTTGTTATGAAACTTAGATTAGTTAGATTTTTAAGAACTCCTGAATATAACGAATTATTTAGTGGTGATCCAGTTTGGGTAACTGAAAGTATTGGTGGTATGGGAATTGATGGTAGAACTTTAATTACCAAAAACTCATT
>JAAVZQ010000137.1 GCA_022791735.1 Clostridia bacterium | reverse complement strand
CTATTTTTCAAGTGTAGCATACTTATATCCAAATACCATTATCATCCAATAATATGTTAATACTAAATCTGGAACTCCAACCCAGAAACCTGCTGTCATACCTATTATACTTATTAAAAACATTATACTTACTGGCTCGTCCTTTTTTCTATACTTCCAAATTGCCTTTATCACAATTCCTAAACTTGTTAAATATATTAGTGTTCCTATAACACCTGTATTTACAAATATATTTGTAAACATACTAAATGTCCTATATGAACCAAATCCAAGACCAAATACTGGTGAATGCTTAATCATAGAAAGTCCTATGCCTTCTCCATTTAAACGATCCTTTCCAGAACCTGATGCAAGTTTATCAATTGTCATCTGTTTTACAGTTTTTGCGATATTATCAAATATAGAATTTACCTCTTCTTTGTCTTTATCTTTATTTCCATCTGGTTTCTCTGTTGGTTTTTCTTTTACTATATAATCAATTGCACCTGTTGCATAACCAATTTTAAGTGATACTGCCCATAATCCACATGTCATTACAATTGATGTTATAGTTACAATAAGCATTTTCATAAAATTTGATTTTCTGTTATCTAATTTTCCTTTTTTTATAAATCCAAATAAAATATAAAGCCCAAATAAACCATAAGTTACAAGTATTCCTACATAAGTTGTTGATGAAGTTGTAAGAATAGCACATATTGTTGCCATCACAAGTAATACGAAAGTTATTATATACTTTTTGTTTTTTATATTTTCTTTTAATTTTCCACCTAAAATTAGGAATGTTCCTAAAACAAATGGTATAAATCCTATTAAGTTAATTGCAAATGTTGATGGCTCTAATGCAATTGAAGATATCCTCTTTATATTGTTTCCTATTTGGTCATAGCATTGTGCTGCATATGCATTGTTGTTAAACAAGAATGCTGGGTATGGTATTTTAAAGTAAAATGTGACAAATTGAAGTAATCCCCAAATTATCGCGAATATTGTACTATAACAAAATACCTTAAGCAATTCCTTTACTTCTTCTTTTGTCTTTAACTTGTATGATAATACAATCATTATAACAAATACAAACGAGATAATCACTGGTTGCGTAAGATTTCCCATTGAAAATTTAATTTTTTGTGGTTCTCCTAAAAAGTCTATATAATCAACTGATAATCCAGAAACTGCTAGATATATCTCTCCTAAAAATATTGCTACTATAAATGCCATAAACACCATAGCTAGTTTATTTTCTTTAATTTTGCTTATTATTTTTTCTTTATCAAATTTTGGTTTTGTTTTTATAAAATTTATGAACTCTCTAAGAAGCCAAAGTGCTCCCGTAAATTCAAATGTTTGTATTGGTGTTGTAGTTAACTCTATATTAAATAAAGCGGCTGCTGTAAATGTTGATAAAAACACCATCATATATAATAATAGTTTTTCATTTTTAAAAAATGCATATATTGAAATAATTGTAATAACGGCTCCAAATATAGTTATTCCCATTGGTATCCCTTCTCCTTTTCCTATTGTTTTTTATACAAAGCAAAGACATCTTTTACCTCTTTACTTGTTTTTTTCCAATTAAAATTTTTAGCCCAATCCATTCTGCTATTTATTTCTACTTCTGTATCTTCTTTTGCTAATTCTTTTTCTATAATATTTGCAATATCCTCTATATTTTTTGAATCAAAATACTCAATACTTTCTCCTCCAACTTCTGGAAGTGATGAACTATTAGAACTTACCACTTTTGTTCCACAAGCCATAGCCTCGATTATTGGAAGTCCAAATCCTTCATATAATGAAGGAAATACAAATAGATCTACCAAATTATATAAATCTACGAGCTCGTCTTCAGTCACAATGCCTGTGTGTATAACATTGGCACTTATATCTAACTCTTTTTCCCTATCTTCAAGTACATTATAATTTTCGAATGCTTTTCCTACTAAAAGCAAACTACATTCTTTATTATCTTTCAATTTACTAAATGCCACAAGTAATCTTTCTAAGTTTTTATGTGGCTTTAAATTTCCAACATACATGAGTAACTTCTTGTCCCTAGGTATACTAAATTTTTCATATAAATAATCAATTTCACTTTTTTCTTTTCTTTTTATTTCATCTTTTACGCCTAAATACGTAACTTTAATCTTATCTTCTGGGACTTTAAAATATCTTATAATATCTCTTTTTGTACTTTCTGATACTGTAAGTATAAATTTTGCTTTTTTTATTGCAATCTTCATCATTATCTTTGCATAAAGTATTTTTAATTTACTTCCAAAAAACTCACTACACACCAAATGTGTAAGGTCATGTATTGTGACTACCATATCTCCTTTATAAAATATAGGAACATTATAATGTGGAACATGTAAAAGGTCTGGTTTTAACTTTTTTAGTTCTTTATATGGAAACTTAAATTGTTCTTTTATCCCATATATTGGAACATCAAAATTAATAACTTCTTTTATATTTTTAACATCTTTCAAATCTTCTTTGTTTCCGAAGTGCTATATCATAACAATCATTTTTTACAAGGTTTTGTATATAAGTTCCAATTCCAGACATTTTATACATCCTAGCATCTACTGCAACTTTCATCTGTCTTCAACTACTTTCTTTTAACTTTTTTATTCACAAAATCAATAATCTTTTTTCTAAATTCTTCTTCATCAAATTGCATTGCATGCTTTCTAATTTCATTTTTGTCAAATTTTATAGTTTCTAATCTTAATATTGCATTTTTTACATCTTCTACTTCCTGTTTTTCAAAAAATACTCCAGTTTTTCCGGTCTATAACCGAATCCAAAACTCCACCTTTTCCATAAGCAATAACTGGTCTACCACAGCTTTCTGCTTCTACTGGTACAATTCCAAAATCCTCTTCCCCAGGGAAAATAAGTGCCTTGCACTCTGCCATATATTTTTTTACTTCTTCATCTGGAAGTCTTCCTAGGAATTTAATATTTTCGCTTCCTTCTGCCATCTTTTGAAGATTTTCTCTTTCAGG
>JAAVZQ010000015.1 GCA_022791735.1 Clostridia bacterium | reverse complement strand
TTAAGAGAATAAAAGGAAGGATAGATTTATGGATAATCTTACAAAAGAAAAATTAGAAAAAACAAAGAAAGTAATATATGTAACAGAAATAATGTACTTAGGGAAAAGTTATGCTCAAACAATGAAAATCAAAAAAGATGGAATAGAGTATGTGTACTATGATATAGACGGCGAGGATATAAAGGAGATACAAGATGAAGCCATAATTGAGCATTTTAAAGAGAAGTTTGAAGGACACAATACTGATATTATTTATTAAAGGAAAAGAAAAATGGAAAGAGTAGAAAATGAGGAAGTAAAAGAATATATTACACAGTTTGCAATAGACAAGCTAGAAGCATGTGACCTCTTTGTAGAGGTTTTTGGAAAAGGCTTTGCTAAAAAAAGACTAGATATAAACCTAGACAAAGTGTATACAAATGAGGTTAGTGAAGATAGAGGTGGATACTATGATTTAGGGGACTCTTCAGTTACAATTTGTGATAGCAAACCAAGGGAAAGAAAATTAAGCGTAAGAGATATAAAAAATGTGATATCTCTTCAAGAGGTATCCTTGCATGAATTAGTACATGCTATACTTAGAAGGACAAGAGGAGAATGTAAGAAGTTTAAAATAGTACGTGGAACTGGGATGAATGAAGATTATCCAAATGGATCTGAGCTTGGAAGAGGACTAAATGAAGGACTTACGAATTGGATATGTAAAATGGCAGGTGTTAATACAAGATCTTATAAAAAGCTAACTAGTTTTATTGAGATACTAGCAGGTGAAATAGGTGAAAAAAATGTAATGGAATTAGGAAAAGGAAACATCAAAAAAAGAGCACCTAAGTTGCTAGGTATGAAACAAGAAGAGGCTATGCAAGTTATAGCTTTAGCAGATGCTATATGCAATCTGGAATATAGAAATATAAAATTAGAAAAGTACATAAAAAAGATAAATAAAAGATTAGAAAGAGGAAGAAGAAGTCTAGAAGAATGGGAAGAGTATGAAGCCTTTGACAAAGAAGAAGATGAACAAAGAAAAAGAGAATTTGAACAAGAGTTAGAAGAAAATAATGGAATAATAAACACAAACACTGCGTTCTTTCTAGGAAAAGTATATGATAAATATTTGCTAGCAGATGTAGAACTTGAACTAGCTAGTGGACATATCTCTCTTGAGTTAATGAAAAGAATGGATAATTTTGAAGAACTGGCACAAAAGTGTGAAATCGATGGCGCATTTAAGCAATTTATAGAAGAGAAATATAATGAAGTTTCAAGAAAATTTAGAGAGCAAGTTGAAATTCAGGCTAAAACATATTTCCAAAATGGTGAATTAACTAGTCAGAAGATAAGAGAGCTAGAAGGACTAGCTAGTAGAGAAAGAAATTTTACAGATCCAGAAATCTTAGAATATATTGCAGGAATAATAAATCCAAATGAAAAGGAAGCGGTAGCAGGGCTGTTGTGTAATCTAGCAGCAGAAGGCAGATTAGATGAGGCAGGAGACTTTAGAGTAATGAGTATGCAAGGAGATAAAGAAAGAATAGATGCATATATACTTCAAGGAGAAACAATAGCTACAAGACAAACAGGTTTTTATGAAGAAGGAGAAAGAAGTGGAATAGAAGACATTTCCTTAGAATTTACATTAGAATTGCAGGAAAACTACGAGAAAATGATAGAAGCTTTTACAAATTTTGCGGACAATGTTTTAGCACAAAATAAAAGAACCAAATTTGAAATATTTGAAAGACTAATTGTAACTAGAGATGAAGAAGGCGAACACTATTTTATTTTAGAAAATAATCAAGTAATACCTGCTACACAGCTAACAAAAGAGCCAGTAAAACCTAATATAGCAGAAGAAAGAAATAATCTTCCAGCAGTAAGAAAACAAGGTATATTAGATAGAATAAGAAGAAATATAAGAAAAAGATTGTATAGAAACTTTAATGAAACAGGAATTCATGTAGAAGATTGTGAAATACGGTAGTCGGTAAATCAAAACAGGAAGAATTTAAAAAGAGAATAAGTGATGTGACAAGATATGAAAGAAACGATAGTCAAGAAGTGGATTTAGATGAAAATAGAGAGATAGATACAGAAAGACAAGTAAGCAAAGATGATAGCATAAAAGAAATGGAAGATACTGGAGAACGCTAAAATTTGCAAAAAAGTTGGAAATGTGGTATAATTAAAACATAATAAAGCCCTAGAGGCTAAAAATTTGGAGGTTTACACCATGAAAAACAGCAAGAAAAGAATCTATCGGCCCCGCGACTACATGAAGGCTCAGGTAATCGGACTGATCGTCAGCGTCCTGTGCATTGCTATCACGCAGCCCATCCTGATGGGAGTTGTGAAGTACTACGGTATTCAGAATTCCATCAAGTTGGTAGCTATGGACGCAGAAAAGTACGGTTGGACGGAAAGCCTTACGGCACAAGGAAAAGAATATGAAGCAGAGCGTGAAGAGATGGCCAATGAGAATGTGGTAATTGATTGGTGCTACAAAAATAGCAAAACAACTTTTGCTGCAGTTATCCGCGACATCAATATCATTATCTGTGGAATTATCTTTGTATTTGGAGTCGGCTTGGCAATTTTCTCCTTCTACTGTTTGGGCAGAGATGTAAGACAGTGTGGACTGCCTTATCTTGCAAAACAGTGGAAACGTGCAATCGCTTTCGTCAAAAGCAAGTGGCTAAACATTAAGCAGTCCAAAGCAGAGAAAGTTCGTGAAAAGGTCTATGAGCAGTTTGGAATTGAAACAAAGTAATGGAAACCTAAGCTTCTTGTAAGAAGCAAAAGAAAGAGCTCTAGTTCGATTTTTTATCGAATAGAGCGCTTTCTTTTTACAAAACTATTGACACCAAAGGAGTTTGTGGTATAATATAACATAAGGAATAAGGAATTATGCAGGAGGAAATGATGAAAGAGGCTACAAAGTTTTTTGAATTCGATAATGATTTTAGTTCAAAAACGGACGAAGAAATAGTTGCAATAGTTAAACAAGGCAGCAAAGAAGCATTAAATTTTTTATTAAATAAATACAAAGAATTTGTTTGTATTAAGGCAAACAAATACTTTATTATTGGCGCAGAAAAAGATGATATATATCAAGAAGGTATGATTGGGCTTTATAAAGCAATATTAAACTTTAAAGAGGACAAGCATAATTCTTTTAGGACGTTTGCAAATATGTGCATAGAAAGACAATTAATTACTGCTATAAAAACATCAAATAGACAAAAACATATGCCACTTAATTCGTATTTATCACTCAGTACATCTTCTTATGAAGATGATGATGACAATGAAAAAACATTGTTAGATGTTTTAAACAACAAAATGGCAGAAGATCCATTAGATACACTTACAAAAAAAGAATACTATTCAAATGTTGAAATGCAAATAGATAAATCACTCAGTACATTTGAAAAACAAGTACTTAGAAAATTTATAAAAGGGGATAGCTATGTAAAAATCGCAGAAGAACTAGAAGCCCCTGTTAAATCAGTAGACAATGCAATACAACGTATACGTAAAAAAGCAATGAAAAATATAATCAACAACAATGAAGTTTAATAAATAAATCAAATATGTCATATTGCAAAGAATGTTAAGCTCGCATAGCTCAGTAGGTAGAGCGCTTCCATGGTAAGGAAGAGGTCGCCGGTTCAATTCCGGCTGCAAGCTCCATTTCATTTTTTTACAATTCTATTATATCCGACAACAGTTACATTACTTGGCACATCTTTTAAAATGGTACTATTTGCACCAACTTTTACATTATCTCCTATTTTAATCGGACCTAGTATCTTTGTACCTGTACCAATCATCACATTATTTCCAATGTCAGGATGTCTTTTATATTTATCTTTCCCAGTACCTCCAAGAGTAACATCATGATAGATTGTACAATTATCTCCAATTGTTGCAGTTTCACCTATTACAATACCAGTGCCATGGTCAATAAATAAGTTATTTCCTATTTTAGCACCAGGGTGTATTTCAATTCCAGTAAAAAATTTCCCAAGTTGTGAGACAAATCTTGCAAGAAAAAACAATTTATATGTATACAGAAAATGTGCAAATCTGTGAAATATCAAAATATGAAAACCAGGATATAAAATAAGAACCTCTAGAATATTACTAGTTGCAGGATCTTTATCTTTAATATTTTTTGCATCTTTATAAAGATTTTTTAATACTCTAAACATTAAACTTTCCCTCCAAATATATTGTATGAAATAGAAACACAAAGTGTAACAATAAACAAAAATAATTTACATAATTTAGTAAAAACTATTGCTATATTATGTAAATTGTGATAAAATATTGACTGTGCTTTACATAAGGAATGACAATAATACATAACCAAAGAAATTAAAATTACAAAAGTTACCAAAAAGACGAAAGATTTTAGACAAACTGAATAGAATATAAAGAGAGGTTATGTATATGAAGAAAGTACTAGCAGTTTTTATAACAATCATATTAATTGGTCTTATAGGTATAAATGTATTATCTGTAAAGCCACAAAAAGTTTTATTAGTAGGACGTCTAATGGGATTTGAGATAGATAATCAAAATAGTAATATCAAATCTGGAGAAACAATAGCAACATCTTCAAAGAAAATAGGAACAGTAACATTTGTAAGAAAGGATACAAACGAATTTGTGGCATTAGGACATTCAACAGCAAAAGATGTAAACAAAAAGACTAGAGTTGAAGGTACATGTTATGATATAAAATTAGAAGGTATAAACAAAGGAACTAAAGAAGAAACAGGAAATATAATAGCATGTGTAGATAACAAAAAAGAAATAGGAAATATATATTATGACAGTGCATGTGGAATTTTTGGAGAAGTTACTAATCTAAAAGGAGAATATGAAGAAGTAACTACAGCAAATTGGTATAATGTAAGAAAAGGAAAAGCGAACATATTGATTGCACTAAATAGCAATACATTAAAAAGTTATGAGGTAGAAATAATAGGACTTAATTACATAAATAAGAATAGAAATATAAAGATAAAAGTAACAGATAAGGAACTAATAGAGCAAACAGGAGGAATAGTTCAAGGAATGAGTGGAGCACCACTAATGCAAAATGGTAAATTAATAGGAGCAGTAAACTATGTAACAGTAAAAGATCCAGAAATTGCTTATGCAGTATTCATAGATAAATTACTATAGTTCAAAAAATTGACTTTTAGCTCGAATTTTAGTATAATATAATTATAGGCATGGAGTACGCCTATTTGAAATAAATCATACGCTGGAGGGGCTTCTTCTCTCCTATGTATGGAAACAAAAGCGGTTTTATAACAAAGAGCGTAAACACCATGTAAGTATAGGCACTTTGACAATTTAAGGAGGTAACATTATGTTTAAGAAGACACAGAAAGGAAAAGCTGCACGGGCAAAGCTGATGAGTTTGCTGATGGCAATGATTTTTGTCTTCACTCTCACTGGCACTGCTTTCGCAGCTGAAGTAACCACCGCCGACGGTTCTGCTAATGTGCAGACCGAAGAAGGCACTGATGCCACTGAGGGAAACGTCGTAGACGAAGTTCCCGAGGCAGTAAACCCGGAAGCAAACTGGATGCTGCAGCCGATTGGCGAGCAGGTTACCCGCATCAAGAAGGGGCAGGCCTACAACGACGCCGGTGTAGTCCTTTTGGACGAAGAAGGCAATGTGCAGTATATCTGCCTGCCTGATAAAGTCGGTGTCACGGTTCTGGACCAGATGGGTAACCGGCATAGAGATTTGGAAGCTGGTTTCATCAAAATTGGCACCGTTGCCAACCAGCATGAAGGCAGTTATACACTTCTCTATTCCTTCAGAGGCAAACTCACCTATAAGGTAGTGATGGTCTCTAAAGACTTAGAAGCACTGCCCGAAGGCAAAGATGCACCTGTGGATAGCCTGAACTTTTCGCTTAAGCCCAAGGGAAATTACGAACTTGTCGTAAAGAAGGGGCAAGAGCTTAAGGATGGCGGAGTGCAGGTTTATGACCAGTACTGGAAAGAGCACAAGGAGCTCGAGAGCAAGGTTACCAAGTCGGAAATCGATATGGAGAAACTGGGTTATCAGCTTTTGAAGTACGAACTGAATGGTAAGACTGTTGTCACCCTCGTGAGGGTAGTCGAGCAGAGCCAGAAGCTTAATCTCAAATTTAGCGACAAGAACGTAAGCAGCCAGAACAAAATGAGAGTTGGCGTCGGTAGCAAGATTGTGCTTCCAGAAGCAAAGATTCGGGATAGCTCTGGTAAAGAGCAATCTGAACTCTGGAACCAGGTTGTCATTCGTGGCAATTTCGATACCAACAAAGAGGGCACCTATACTCTGGTCTATGACCTTGAGGGTAGACAGCTCACTTTGACAATCGAGGTTGTTAAGAACCTGAAAGCGACTAATGACGATAATGGAAGCAGTAATAGCAGTGACAGTAACTGGGATCCTCCGCATGGTGGAGGTGACGGAAACAACGGCGGCAGTGACAACAATGGCGACAACAACGGCGACAACAATGGCGACAACAATGGCGACAACAACGGCGGCAACAACGGCGGAAACAACGGCGGAAACAACGGCGGCAACAACGGCGGCAACAACGGCGGCAACAACGGCGGCAACAACGGCGGCAACAACGGCGGCAACAACGGCGGAAACACTGGCGGCGACAAGCAGGAGCCTGGAACCGAAGGTGAGACCAGCCAGGGCGGAGATCAAATGCAAGACAGTGACAAGAAGGAACCTGGAGATGAAGATCAAACTAGCCAAAATGGCGGACAGATGCAGGACAGTAGTACGGCTGACACAACTCCACCGGCTGATACAACCCCGCCAGCCGATACAATCCCGCCGGCCAACACAATCCCGCCAGCCAACACAACTCCGCCGGCTGACACAACTCCGCCGGCTGATACAACTCCACCGGCTGACACAACTCCTGATGACGAGCAACAAATTGTGCAAGCACCTGCACATAAAAATGAGCCTGGTATGGGAGACGTAGGTGCTGACGGTAGCGGACAGATGGGATAGTCATCTGCTGCATAAGTACTCCTTAACACTCTACAAGACGTATAGTCTTTGAATATATATAAGACCGCTTTTGAGTCCCCTAAACTTACAAAGTTTAGGGGACTATTAAAATGCTTTACAAAAGTAGAAAAATAGAAGAAACAGAAAGTTTACATAAGTCTACGCGAAAAATGTTGACAAAAAATTACAAATATTGTATAATATAACTTGTAAGACTATATACATTAAAATCGAATAATAAAATTAGGAGGAAATATATATGTCTATTTTTCTAAAGAAACAAAGTAAAAAAATTATTGTTACAATTATTGCGATTGTAGCTATTTTAACGGGAATGCCTAATATGGCAAAAGCAGTGAATGCTACTATAGATGCATTACCCATATATGAAAATTATGGTAACACATCAGGAAAGATACTACAAAGTGACATAACCAGCGGAAAGATAAAAAGTATCAGATTTAAAGTAAGTGATGATGCTACTGATATAGCTTATAGATGGAATATGAATTTAAGTAAGGTTGATAGTTCAAAAGAAGCTAGCACAGCAACACAATGGATTGAATTACCAGCAGGCACAAATAGAACAGTAGAAATTCCAATAAATATATATAATAATGGTGCTAATATGCCAACTGGCCTATTAGAACTTAGTGTTGCAGTATCGACAGCAACAGGTACAGGAAATTGGAAAAATATACCATATTATATAGTAAACGAAATAGATGAGATGGATACTACTGTACCTACAATTAGAGCAAAAAACTTCAAAATGCCAGAAGACAATGAAGCAGAACCAATTAAAGTAAAAAGTGGAGAAGTAAATATATATAATGAAGAAACTAATACTTATGATAGTTGCTTTAAGGTAGAAATAAGTGATGTTGGAAATAACGATACAGAAGGAACAGACATCTATTGGACTGCAGCAAAATTAAGCACAACTAACCCAGAAAGTGTCACTTATAGTCCATCAGAATTAAAATATACAAAAAAAGAATTAACAATAGGATATGGTAATAATGTCGATATACAATTACCAACAGAAAAAGGAATGTACTATGTACTTGTTACAGCAGTAGATGGTTCAAACAATAAAACAAATATAAATTGGGTAAAATTTGAAATCAAAGATGATATAACACCACCAGAATTAAGCTTCAAAGATAATGAAACAGAAGCTGAAATATTCTATGGTGATACTTATAATGAAATAATAGTATCTAATGAAGAACTAAGTTCATTAAAAGTAGAAGGAACAACTACAAACTTAATAGATACATTAAAACAAGAAGATGGAAAATATACATATACATATTCACAAAATAATATAACAGAAAACAAAGAAATAACATTTGTAGCTGTAGACAAAGAAGGCAATGAAAGCAAAATTACAAAAACTATAACAGTAAAAGATTATATAAAATCAATAAATGTAACTAAAACAAAAACAGACTATAAAGCAGGAGACGAAGTAAGATTTAGTGATGTAGAGATAGAAATCACAATGGCATCAGGAGAAATTAGAAACAAAATAACTCCAGAAGGAGAAGAAGAAAGAAACTTAACACTTGCAGATTTAACAAGAGATGAACTTTCAGGAGTAGTAGGAATAGATAATCTAAAAGTAGGACAAAATACAATTACTATTCAATATATATCAAAAGGAGATATATTAGAAAAAGAATTCACAGTAATTGCAACTAAAGATGTAGATTTATCAGACTTTAAAGTATTACCAGAAGGTAATATAGTATATAATGGAGAAGCAAAAACAGCAAGTTTAAATAAAGAATTACCAGAAGGTGTAAGTAAAGTAGAATATACATACAAAAAAGTAGGAGAAACTACAACAAGTACTAATGCACCAACAGAAATAGGCGAATATGAAGTAACAGCTACATTTACACCAACAAACGAATACTATTTATTAGGAAATACTACAATAATAGGTAGATTTACAATTGTACAAAAACAAGTAAAAGTAATATTAAATAATGATACACAAATAACAAGTGAATACAATAAAGATATTAACCAAACATATAACTTTACAGTAAAAGAAATAAATGCAGATGGAACAGAAGGAAATAATTTAACACAAGAAGAAATAGACACATTAGGAATTATAATAAAAGCATATAACACAGATGGTACTACATTACTTGCAAAAGGAGCAGATGTAGGAACAACATATCCAATAAAATTAAATGCTAGTTCAAAAATAGCAGAAAACTATGATATAGTGTTTGATACAGTTTATTATTCAATAACTAAAGCAATATATAGCTTAGATGCAAGCAAATTAACTTTTAGCCCAAGCTCAGAAGGCTTAGGAGAAAATAAACATGAAACAGCGAAACTAACAGGTTTACCTAATGGGGTAACTGCAACATATAAATATGTAAATGTAAAAGATACAAGTATAGAATTAGACGCACCAGCTGAAGTTGGAACTTATAATGTAGTTGCAACATTTAGCTTTACTGATGATGCAGAAGGAACAGCTTTAAAGAACAATTATAGCAATATAAATCCAGCATCTTATACTTATCAAAATGCATTTACAGTAGATCAAACAGCTTATAATTTAACAGGAATAAGCTTTAATGATGATACATCAAAAATTTTCAATAAAAATACACAAGGAATAGCAATAACAGGTACTTTACCAGATTTTGTAAAAGTAGATTATGAATATTATGAAGGAACAACAAAATTAGATGGAGAACCAATAAATGCAGGAATATATACAGTAAAAGCAAAATTCTCTATAATATCTGAGAATACTACTGATTATAACACTGTAAATCCAGCAGAAAAGACAGCTACAATGAAAATCAATCCAAAAACACCTGCATTAGAAGATTTAGATTTAACATGGACAGAAGATTATACAGTTGATAATGGAATGAATAATTATACATTTGATAATACAGCAAAAGGAGTAACAGTAAAATTACAAAAAGAGGTAGAGGCAAGTGCAGGAAAAATTACATACAACTATTATAAAGTAGGAGAAAATGGAACTTTAGGTGGAAAGACCAATGTAGCTCCAAAAGATGCAGGAACATATGCAGTAAGAGTATCAATAGCAGCAGGAAAAAATTATACAGCTACAGAGAGCGAAATAGGAATAGGTAGATTTGTAATAAGTGCAAAAACTATCTCTATTGATGATGCAATAATAGTAACAGATAATGATATAAAAATTACTTATGATCCTACAAAAACAGAAGTAGGAATAGATGAATATGTAAGCATAAATAAAGACCTAATTCCAGAAGGTTCAAATACTGAAATTAGTATAAAATATCTAAATGAAGCAGGAGAAGAAGTAACACCAAAAGATGTAGGAACATATAAAGCAGTAATTACAATAAGTGGAGATAATAACTATAATGTAACAGGAGAAAAAGAAGTTACATTTAAAATAGAACCAAAAGATATTGAAGAAGCAGGAATAAAATTAAGTGTAGAACCACCAGTAGCAGATGCAAGTGACAAAAACATATTAACATTTAAAGAAAATACACCAAGACCAGCAATAATAAATATAACAGGAATGACAGAAGCAGAACTTGAAAATGCAGTAGTTAAGACAATAACATATACTGGAGCAGAAACAAGTAGTGATGCACCAATAAATGCAGGAACATATACAGTAGAAGTTGTACTTGAAGGAAAAGGAAATTATAAAGGAACAATAACAAAAAGTTTAGGATTTACAATAGAAAAAAGAGCACAAGATATTCCAAATTTCTCAATAAGTAAGGAAACAGTTGCATTTGGAGGAGAAGTACCAGTTGTTACTAAAGATGCTACATC
>JAAVZQ010000190.1 GCA_022791735.1 Clostridia bacterium | reverse complement strand
TTATTTCAATATTCTTTGCAAAATTGTTTTTACTCTTGATGTTACATATCTTGTTTCATTTTTCTCTTTTAAATCCTCTACCATAGAAACAATAAGTATTTGCTTATCATAAGTCTCGTCTGCAACAAATACATTAAACCATCCTATTTCTGTTCCATTTTCATCTTCTTGTGACGCCTTTATTTCCGCTGTACCTGTTTTTCCTGCAAGTGTCACTCCATCCATTTTAACATTATGTGCTGTTCCTCCTTCATCTTCAATTACTTGAATTAGGTCTTCTCTTATTGTGTCTGCCGCTTCTTTTGAAAAAGCATTTTTCACATAAATCTCTGGATTATCAGTATTTTCTTTGTATTCTATATATGGTTTAATCATATTTCCATCATTCACAAAAGCTGTATAAATAGCAGCTAGGTGCAAAGGATTTGCCAAAACCTTTCCTTGCCCATATCCTGTATCTGCAAGCTGTACTTCACTTTCAAAAGTCTCTCCTCCCGAAAACTTAGATGAAGTCATCGGTTGTGGAAATTCTATCCCTTTATTAAATCCTATTTTGTTTAACTCATTTTTTAAAGTATCTTTTCCTATTTTTAATGCCAATTTTGCAAAATATATATTATCTGAATATATAAGTCCATTTCTTAAATTAGCAGGCCCTGAATATGTTTTTACTGTTGTTACATTATATGTTCCCCAAGTAGTGTCTTTTTGCCATCTCTTACCACTTGGCCCAAAATCCTCATCACTTGTCACAGAATTTGTCGTAAGTGCAATGGCTCCAATTACTGGTTTAAACGACGAACCTGGTACCCACGCACCAGTACATCTATTATACAAAGGCTCTCTTTGGTCACCCGTAATTGATTGCCATTTTTCATTTGTCATACCAAGTACAAAATTATTAGGATCATATGTTGGTGTGCTACACATTGCAAGAATTTCTCCTGTTTTAGGGTTCGCCACCACTGTTGCAGATTCATCATTTTTAAATTGTTGATATACTTGTTTTTGTATATTTATATCTATAGTAAGTTTAACATCTTGCCCTTTGCTCGCTTGCCTTGCAATAATTGTCTTCTTTTTCTTCCCTTTACTATCTACTATATAGACATCATAACCATTTACTCCTTTTAGTTTATCCTCAAACGCTTTCTCTAATCCAGACTTACCTATTATACTACTTGAATTATACCCCTTAGATGGATTTTCTGCTAATTCTTCTTTTGTAATTGTTTGTACATATCCTATAAGGTGACATATTTCTTCTCCATAAGGATATACTCTTCCTACTGAATTTTTTATCTTTATTCCTGCTATTTTCATTAGCTCTTTTTCTGTATACTTATCATTTTCAGAAATATTTCCAAGTTGCACAAAAGTATCTTCCTTCACATAAGACGCACTAAGTGCTGTTTTTATACTATCCTCGGAAATTTTAAGAAGTTCTGCAACTCTTTTTATATCATTTTCTGGGTTTTTATTCATTTTTCCTGGTACAAAACCTATATTAGATGTCTTTCCTTCTTTTGCAAGCACTTTGTCATTTCTGTCATAAATACTACCTCTTGCTTCTTCTTTTGTATCTATTTTTATTTTATCTGTGTTAGAAAGCCCTGGGAAAATAACATTTGATGTCCAAATCACTTTATATTCATCTTCTTCTTTTAAAAGTCTTATCGTATTTGCATAAGATAATTCTCCTGCAATAGTTTGCATACTTATAGTATATTTAATTTTTATTTTTCCGGTTTTCGTCTTCCTCTTCCATGTTGCTTGTCCTTACATTCCTTGCTTCTAACTGCTCATATATTGTTCTATTTCTCTCTATAAAATCCTCTTCGGTTATAGTATTCTTTGAAGAAGCAGAAAGCATTTTGTACATCTCGTCATATTTAGCTTCATTAATGTATGATATATATTTGTCTAGTACACTCATTGCTTTAGTTTGCTTCCTTCCATTTTGGCTATGAAAAATAAGTACTGCAGCAATGATTATGATTACTAAAATAGCTATAATTCGCATCTTTTTTAGCTTGATTTTTTTCTTGCTCTTCTTCCTCTTTTTCTTCATATTCCATTTTTCCTTTTTGTTTACTAATATTCGATTTTATTCTATCATAAGCACTATAAAAAAACAAGGAAAAATTTAACCTATAATCATGTATTTTTAATCAATTATTAAT
>JAAVZQ010000136.1 GCA_022791735.1 Clostridia bacterium | reverse complement strand
TACTACTATTTGTCTATCAAATCTTCCAGGTCTTAGTAATGCTTTATCTAATATATCTGGTCTATTTGTTGCTGCAAGTACTATTACGCCTTCATTTGCAGCAAATCCATCCATCTCAACTAGCAATTGATTTAATGTTTGCTCTCTTTCATCATGTCCTCCACCAAGTCCTGCCCCACGTTGTCTACCTACTGCATCAATTTCATCTATAAATACTATACATGGTGAATTTCTTTTTGCTTGTTCAAATAAATCTCTAACTCTTGACGCACCAACACCTACAAACATTTCTACGAAATCTGAACCACTTATTATAAAGAAGGGAACTCCAGCTTCTCCTGCAACTGCTTTTGCAAGTAATGTTTTACCTGTTCCAGGACTTCCTACTAAAAGTACTCCTTTTGGTATTCTTGCACCCATGTCTGTAAATTTCTTAGGACTTTTCAAGAATTCTACTATCTCTTGTAATTCTTCTTTCTCTTCATCAACACCAGCAACATCTGCAAATGTTACTTTATTCTTATCTGCTGCTGTCATCATTCTTGCTTTACTTTTTCCAAAACTCATTGTCTTGTTATTTCCTTGTGCTGATGTATTCATTGTAAAGAACCAGAATAGTAATGCTATTATAAGTAGTCCAAATGGAGATAGTATTTCTATAATTGTTATAAATATTGATTGTGATTTCTCATTAAACTCTATAGTCCCTGATTTTAGATAATCAGTTATATAGTTCATAAAACTCTCTGTGTTTGGTATATTTACTTCTTTTTCTATTGTGTTATTTTTTAGTTTTACATTCGCAGATTTTCCATTGTATGCCATTTCAATTGATACTACTTCTGATGTTTCTATCTTATTTATTAGCTCTGCATACGTCATTTTTGTTTCACTATTGTCCATAATTGAAGTAAGTAATACTATAAATATTATCCCTATTATTAGCCACATTGCTAATGTTTTTATACTGTTTTTCAAAGCTTTCCTCCTTTAGTCTAAAGTTTTCTAAGCCTCTAGACTTAACTCTATCTTTTTAATATATGAAATATTATCATATTTAATTTTGCTTTTCAATACTTTTTCAAAACTTTTCTTTGCCCAAAGTTAGCCTGTACGTAAGTTTTCCTACGGATTTAGCCCTTAGGTAGTTTTATGTTTTTTTTGTGACAAAAAAGTACATTTTTCCCTTATTTACCATTATCTTTAAGTTCTTATTCGGCGTTAAATACTTATTCCCTATGTTATTTTGACATAGCTCTATTATATCTTCTATATGAATTTTTTCTATACCATTTGTATTTCCTAATAGTATCTTTATTGTATAAATAATTAATCTTGATTTAATACATTTATGTTTTTTATTAAACTCTTTCAAGTTTAGTATTATTTCCTCTTTTTCTCTCTTTATTAATAATTCACTAAAAGTTTTTCTAGTTTCTTCTTCTATGTATTCATTTTCTAATGTAGCCAAATTTGACATTCTATCTATTGTATCTATAATATTAGGGTTAAATTCTTTTTTTATAAGCGGAATTAATATATTTCTTACTTTGTTCCTAGAATATATATTCTCATCATTTGTTTTATCATGCCTTGGTTCTAAACTATTTTGCTCACAATACTCTTCTATCTCATCTCTTGAACTTTCGATAAGTGGTCTTATATATATATCATCTCTTTTTGCCTGAATTCCTTTTAATCCGAGATATACCAGTCCCTCTAATCATATTCATAAGTACTGTTTCACAATTATCATTTTTTGTATGTGCTGTTGCAACTTTAGTTCCATGATACTTTTCTAAAACTTCATTAAAGAATTTATATCTCTCTTCTCTTCCCGCTTCTTCTGTACCATTTTTCCTTATTTTCGCAATAGCTTGTATATCTACTTTTTTTGCTTCAAAAGGTATCTCTCTTGTTTCACAATATTTTTTCACATATTCTTCATCTGCTTTTGCCTCTTGTCTTATCCCATGATTTACATGTGCTATTACTATGCTAAAACCAATTTTGCCTTGCAAATTATATAAAATATTTGCAAGGCAAATAGAGTCTGGACCTCCAGAAACTCCAATGATAACTTTATCATTTTTTTCTATTAGATTATATTTTTTAATGACATCTGCTATTTTTGTCTCTAACACTTAAATTCCTCTTTCTAAATATCTCTATAAGGCTCTGTATTAACAAATTTTGTATAGCTTCCAAGCCATCCTAGTTTTATTGTACCTGTAGAACCACTTCTTTGTTTAGCAATAATCACTTCTGCTAAATTTCTGTCTTCACTATCTGGGTTATAATAATCATCTCTATAAAGAAATATAACTATATCTGCGTCCTGCTCAATCGAACCAGATTCACGGAGGTCAGAAAGCATTGGTCTGTGGTCTGCTCTTTGGTCTGGACTTCTTGAAAGCTGTGATAGTGCAATTACTGGAACATCTAGTTCTTTTGCAAGAATTTTTAAAGACCTACTTATTTCTGCAATCTCTTGCTCTCTGCTTCCATTTTTCCTGCTGTTTGTACCTGAAATTAATTGTAAATAATCAACAACTATTAATCCAATATTTTTTTCTAGTTTGAGTTTTCTACATTTTGCTCTTATTTCTGTAATGCTTATTCCGTGGTGTTTCATCTATATATATTTCTGATTCTGATAGTGGACCGTATTTTTTCTGGCAAACTCATCAAATCTTCTTCTTCAACTTTTCCAGTTCTTAATTTGTTACTATCTATCATTGTTTCGCTTGCCAGAATCCTTTGTACAAGCTGTTCTTTTGACATCTCTAAACTAAATATTGCAACTGGGACGTTTGCCCTTACTGCTGCATTTGTTGCAATATTTAATGCAAAAGCAGTCTTTCCCATAGCAGGACGTGCTGCAACAAGTATTAATTCTGAACCATGAAGCCCTGCTGTTTTACTATCTAAGTCAATAAATCCTGTTGGTATTCCAGTTATTGCTTCTTTTTGGTTATATAATTTTTCTATTTGTTCAAAGGTTTCAAATAGTACTTCTTTAATATGTGCAAAACCTTTTTTATTTCTGTTTTTTGATAAATCAAATATACTTTTTTCTGCTTTTTCAACAATCTCTTCTGCTGTATATGTCTGGTCATATCCTAAGTCTATTAGCTCATTTGATGTCTTTATCAAACTACGGAGCACCGCTTTTTCTTCTACTATTTTTATGTAGTTATCTACATTTGCAGTAGTCGGAACTTTATCTGATAATTCCGCAAGAAATTCAATCCCACCGCATACATCAAGTTTACCTAAAGATACAAGCTCATCTTTTACTGTAATTATATCAATTGGCTCTGACCTTGCATATAGGCTTACTATCGCAGAAAAGATAAGCTTATTTTCTTCTCTATAAAAGTCTTCCGATTTTAAAATTTCTATTGCATTTGTTACTGCATCTTTGTCAAGTAACATTGAGCCAAGTACTGCTTGCTCCGCTTCTACATCATTTGGTTGTATTCTTCCTACTTCCATCTTTATATCTCATTCCTTATTTAAGGCACAAATTTGTGCCTTTTTGGTTTTAATTCAATTTATTCTGCAACAATATTAAGCTTAAGTTTAGCTATTACTCCCTCAAATAATCTAAGTTCTACTGTACACACACCTATGTTCTTTATTTGATCTTTTATTACTATCTTTTTCTTATCCACTTTTTCTCCAAGTTCTTTTTCTAGACTTTCTGAGATTTCCTTTGATGTAATGCTTCCAAAAGTTTTTCCGATTTTCTCCTGCTTTTGTTTTTATTGTCAATACTGCTTTTTCAAGTCTTTCTTTTGCTTTTATTGCTTCCTCTTTTTCTAAACTTCTCTTACGGTCTGCAGCTGATTTCTTTGCATTCCATACATTTAAGTTTTGCTTATCAGCAGGTATTGCAAGGTTTCTAGGAAACAAATAGTTTCTTGCATGCCCATCACTTGCATTTACTATTTCTCCTCTTTTCCCCATACCTTTTACATCTTGTTGTAGTATAACTTTCATAATATATCAAATCCTTTCTATTATTTTAGTTCAGTTTACAGCCAATAAGCCTTAAAATTCGTACAGAGTAGTTATTTATAATTTTTAAGAGACACCGCATAAGCGATCAAACGAGCAACTGCGAGTGCGAAATGGAGTAATCGACAGTTTAAGCTACGCAGTAGCGTACAGATTGGAGATTACGACACCAAGGTGTTTGAAAAAAATCATAGATAAATGCTCGCCCGTGGACAAACGAAATTTAAAGCTGTAAATTGTAACTAATAATTATTCTAAATTTTCACTAAAATATTCGTCGATTTTTTGTATAAGTTGCTTCTTAGCCTCATCAATTGTAATACCCACAATCTGTGCACCTGCAACAGTGTGATGTCCTCCACCACCGCATTTTTTCAAGTATTAACTGTACATTTATATCTCCAATTGATCTTCCACTTATATATATTGTATCTTTAACTTGTCCTAATACAAAAGATGCTGTAATATCACTTATTGTAAGCAGTTCATCTGCAGCTTTTGCAATTATTAAATTTGCATTTTCATCATTTTCATCATAAGAAGATATTCCAATATTATCTCTTATTATTTCTGTATTTCTAACTACTTCTGAAATTACATTATAACTTTCTAAATCGCTTTGGAACCATTTTTTTATCTTTATGATATCTATATCATTTTTCCTTAAATATGCAGCTGCTTCAAATGTTCTAACTCCTGTTTTAAATGTAAAGTTCTTAGTATCAACCATAATTCCAGCATATAGGCTTTCTGCTTCAAATGTTGTAAGCTGTGCATTGTTCTTAGTATATTGCAATAACTCTGCAACAAGCTCTGCTGCTGAGGATGCATATACCTCATGAAACATAAGTATTGCATTATCAATATAATCTGGTCCTCTTCTATGATGGTCGATTACTACTATTTTATTTGTCTTTGTAATCAGTTCTGGCACTTCTAGATAAGATTTCTTGTGCGTATCTACTATTATGAGTAATGTCTCATCTGTAACAAAGTTTAATGCCTGCGATTTGTCTATTATCACATCTTTATATTCTTCCTCTTGTTCTACTGCTTCTATAAAATCTTTTAAAGTCATACCATAAGTATTATTTACAATTTTTGCAGTCTTGCCAAGTGATTTTACTATCCTATACACTCCAAGGCTTGAACCCATTGAATCTATATCACCATTTGCATGTCCCATTATTAGTATACTTGGTGCTTCTTCTATTAATTCTTCTAAAGCTGTTGCTACTGTTCTTGCTTTTACTTTAGTCCTCTTTTCTACTTCTTGCTTTTTGCCACCATAGAATTCATACTTTCCTTTTCTTCTAACTACTGCTTGGTCTCCACCTCTACCTAATACTAAATCCATTGCTTCTATTGTTGCTTTAAACTTTTCAGCATTAGTCTCTCCTTCTGCACATATTGCAATACTTAAAGTTGTAGGAATTACTCCTTCTGTTTCTGTATTTTTAGTCTCTTCTAATATATCAAATTTGTTTTCAATTATTTTGTCTAGATATTTTTCTTCAAAAACAAATGTTATTCTATTTGCTTCTGTCTTTAGTGCAATTCCATCTACTTTTGACACCCAATCATATATTTTAGATTCAATTTCAGTAACTACTTGTACCTTTTCTTCTTGTCCCATGTTCTGTACTAATTCTTCATAACTATCTATCATTATTATTCCAATACACATTTGACCTTCTTCAAATTTCTTTGAAATATCCAAAAATTCTGTATTGTCTATAAAGTACATTGCAAGTAGTCCGTTTGTTTTTCTTATTTCTTGATGCCACTGTTTCTATTATAACTTGATAATCCTTTTTATCTATTTGTATTTGTTTATAAATAACTTGCTTATCACTTTTTTCACTATTATTTTGCATTTCTATTGTAACTTCTTTTATCATTTCTGCCAAGTTGCTTTTCATGTCTGTATTTCCAAATTCTGTAACAAAGTTTGCACTTTTCCACGTAAGTTCTCCGGTCCTCATCTGCAATTACAAGTGGAAATGGCGAATTTATTAATGCATTTTTTGCAATTGTATCTACATTAAATGTAAGCTCTTGTATGTGTCTATCAAGTTCTGTTTTGTTTTTGTTGTTATTCCAAAATGTATATACAAGTAAAATACCATATAATAAAATTGATGGTATTATAAAGTTTATGTTTTGTATACACAAAATTATAAGTACAACCGCAATTACTACAAGATATATTCTTGTTTTTGTAAATATAGCTTCAAAAGTTTTTCTATTCTTATCGGACATAAATCCTCCTTTTATACGCATACTATTGTACTATAAATAGCCCGATTTGTCAATGTGAAGAAATAGCCACATACAATTTTAGATTTGTATGTGGCTAATTTCTTACCCTATTATTTCAAGTCCTGCGAATTTAGCCATAAGACGTTTATGACCTACTTTATCAAAGCTTATATCTACTTTGTAATCTTCGCCTTCTTCTTCTACATAATTGATAGTGCCTTCTCCAAACTTTTTGTGATAAACTCTTGCACCTTCTTTGTATTTTGATATATCAATATCTTTAGTCTGCTTTTTGTTTAATCCATTTAAGAAGCTTTCAGGTGTTTTAAATGTAATCCCACTTGCTGCAACCTTTCCATATGTCGCATTAGCATCAATGTTGTACTTTTTAACATTTGAATTACCATAGGTCCATTCATAATTATTGCTATTGTCAAATGTTCCTTGTAGGTTACTTTCTCCTGTGCTTAACACACTTTCTTCACTCAAATAATCTTCTGGTATCTCTTTTAAAAATCTTGAAAGTGCATTATATGAAGTTGATCCAAATATTGTTCTTGATTTTGCAGCTGTCATATATAAATTTTCTCTTGCTCTTGTTATTCCAACATAGCAAAGTCTTCTTTCTTCTTCTATTCCGTTTGGATCTTCTATCGACCTATTTCCTGGGAATATTCCTTCTTCCATACCTGCCATAAATACTACTGGAAACTCAAGTCCTTTTGCACTATGTAATGTCATAAGTGTAACTTGGTCATCTGTTTCTTCTAAATTGTCTATATCACTTGAAAGAGTTATATTCTCTAAGAATTTTCCAAGGTCATTTTCTGCTTCCTCTTCAAACTCTATTGTTACTGTCAAAAATTCCTCTAAGTTGTCTATTCTATTTTCCGCTTCCTTTGTATCCTCTGCTTCTAGCGCTTTCACATATCCTGTCTCTTTAAGCAATTTTTGTGTAAGTTCAGAAACAGTCAAATTATTTGCATCTTTTACAATAGCATCTATGCACTCTATAAACTCTTTTGATGCAAGATATACTCTATTTAATCCAAAAGCTGCCGAATTCTTGATTACATCATACATTGACATGTTTTCTCTAGCTGCAATTTCTTCAATCTTGTCTAAACTTGTCTTACCGTATTCCCCTTTTTGGTTCATTTATTATTCTCTTTAAACTTAAATTATCTTTAGTATTGTACACTAATCTTAAATACGCGATAATATCTTTTATTTCTTTTCTCTCATAGAACTTTAGTCCACCAATTATCTTGTATGGAATATCTTCTCTCCTTAAAATATCCTCTATGCTACGTGATTGGGTATTCATTCTATATAACACTGCAAAATCTGAATATTTGTAATATTCTTGTCTTTTTAAATGCCCTATTTGTTCTACTATGTATGTTGCTTCATCATATTCATTATTTGCTAAATGAGCTGTAACTTTGTTTCCTTCGTCATTTTCTGTCCAAAGCTTTTTCTCATATTTTACTTCATTATTTTTTATTACTTCATTAGCAACTTTTAAAATATTTTTTGTACAGCGATAATTTTGCTCTAACTTTATTATTCTTGTACCTGGAAAATCTTTTTCAAAGTTTAATATGTTTGATATATCTGCACCTCTAAATGAGTATATTCCTTGGTCATTGTCTCCTACTACCGTAATATTTCCATTTCTTGCAGAAAGTATTGTAATTAAGGTAAATTGCGCCTTGTTTGTATCTTGATACTCATCTACAAGCACATACTTGAATTTTTCTGAATAATACTCTAGTGCATCTGGTTCAGACATAAGTATGTTTATTGTATAATTTATTATATCATCAAAGTCTAAAGCATTATTATCTCTTAGTTTTTTCTGGTAAAGCTTATATACTTCTGCAATTACTTCTTTTCTTTTCTCATTATTTGTTTGTCTTTCATATTCTTCTGGATCTTGCATATCATTTTTTGCATTTGATATTGCCGATATAAAACTTTTATCACTAAACATTTTGTCATCTATATTAAGTTCTTTCATGCACTCTTTTATAAGACTTTTTTGGTCTGATGTATCAAATATTACAAATGAACTATCAAACCCCATTCTATCTATATATCTTCTAAGTATTCTAACACAAATTGAGTGGAAAGTACCTATCCACATATCATTTGCAATATCTCCAATAAGTTTTGAAACTCTTTCCTTCATTTCATTTGCTGCTTTATTTGTAAAAGTTATTGCAAGTATATTCCATGGTTTTATATGTCTTTCTTCTATTATGTATGCTATTTTATGTGTTAATACTTTTGTTTTTCCGAGAACCTGCCCCTGCAATTACAAGGCATGGCCCATCTACTGCCAATACCGCTTCTTTTTGTTTGTTGTTTAGTTCTTCTATTAAATCCATATTTTCCTCCATTAATTCAAACATACTATTCACAGCTAAATGAACTAGAAGTCCGCGTAGGAGATTTCAATCAATAATTTTTTCGATGATTCTTACGCTTTAGAAAATGTTTGAGCATAGCGAATTACATTTTCTTAAGGGGGGAGATTTGCGAAAAATTATTAATTAATCTCCGTGACAGGACAAACGGTCCTTAAAGCTGTGAATTATAGTTTTCTAACTTATATTATTCCTAAAATATCTTCATATCTTTCTGGCTTATCCTCACTTATCTCAAATGCTTCTTTCAACCTTGTCTCTGCTGTCTCTATTTTCTCTTGCATATTCGTATGTATATATGCAAGGACTTCACCTTTTTCTACTTTGTCTCCAATTTTCTTTTCCAATACTATACCGTGCCAGGTGGTCTATATCATCTTCTTTTGTTTCTCTACCGTGCACCAAGCGCGAGTGAAACCCTTCCGACAAATTTCAGCGTCTAGGCTTGCCACATACCCCGCTTTATCTGCCACTACTTCTTTTATGTATTTTGCCTTTGGGATATTGTTTAAATAACTTATATTTCCACCTTGTCTTTCTATAAGCTGTAAAAATTTTTCATAAGCTTTTCCGATTTTCTATATTCTCTATTGCTTTTTTCTTATTTTCCTCTAGG
>JAAVZQ010000135.1 GCA_022791735.1 Clostridia bacterium | reverse complement strand
ATAAGAAAATTGTGCGTTAGCGAAATCAAAGATTTTGAGGCGCACACATGTGCAAAATCGCTTCGCGATTATTGCACTGCCCAAGGTAAATTAACCTTGTTGAATAGCAAAAATCTGTGATTTTTCCTATTCAATAAAAAATTCCTATTTTGATTGCAATGGTTACAATTCACAGCTTGTATAACCTCAAAGTCCGCGCAAGTTAGTTATATATAACTAACCGTGGCAGGACAAACGAGACTACAAAGCTGTAATTGTAACTTGCAATGCCATCATAGGATTTTTTCTACTATTATGTACTTCTACTTATGCTTTTTCAGGTGCTTCTACTGGGCATACTCCAGCACAAGTTCCGCACTCTATGCACTCTTCTGGGTTTATTTCATATCTATCTTCTCCTGGTGCAATACAGCTTACTGGGCAACTTGCAGCGCAAGCTCCACAAGAGATACATTTATCTGTTATTTTATATGACATCTAAGTTCACCACCTTTCGCTTACCACATTTAGTTATTCATATCATTTTTGTCTAATTCTTCTAGCTTTTTAAGTTCTTTTAAATCGTTTTCATCTATATTATCATCTTCTACAGTTTCTACATCTTTTATAACTTTAATATCTTTTGCATTGAATTTTTTTACTTTTGTTTCATCCTTTGTCTCTATTTTCACTCTTACCATTTCTTTAAGTGTTTCTACGCTCTCAATTACTCCTTCTCCTTCTTCTGTTTTAACTATTGCCCCAACTCTAGGAAGCCTTGAAAGTTTTTCTTCATATACTTCATGTTCATATTTCAAACAACACATTAATCTTCCACAGGCACCTGATATCTTCGAAGGTGTCAAAGATAAATTTTGTTCTTTTGCCATTTTTATTGAAACTGTTTCAAAATTTGCAAGATGTGCGCAACAGCAAAGCTCTCTACCACAAATTCCGACATCCACCCATTCTCTTTATCTCATCTCTTATTCCAATTTGTCTAAGTTCTATTCTTGTCTTAAATATTGCTGCTAAATCTTTTACAAGCTCTCTAAAGTCAATTCTACCATCTGCTGTAAAATAAAATAATATTTTGCTATTATCAAATTTATATTCTACATTAATCAAATTCATGTCTAGTTTATGTTTTTTTATATTTTTAATTGCAATTCCAAAGGCTTCTTTTTCTTTTTTCTTGTTTTCTTCATAATGTTTTTTATCCTTATATGTTGCAATTCTTTTTATAGGCTTAAGTGGGCTTACAATTCTATTTTCACTCACTTCTTTATTCGCAATAACAACTTCTGCAAACTCTTCTCCAAGTGAAGTTTCAACGATTACAGAATCTCCTATATTTAATTTCCATGTACCAGGATCAAAATAATAGACTTTTCCTATTTTTTTGAGCCTAACTCCTACTATTGTTTTCATATTTAAAACCTTCCTTCTAGTGCATCAACCTTAGCTAGAAAATGATTGTGTTTTTTCAATCCCTCTACTCCCAAATTTTTAGGATTAGATAATCAATACACATATCAAAGTTACTATTAGCTTTAAGCTTCCTTTTTGTATCTTCTACATATGTTATATATTCTGCATAACTCGCGTCCTTTTTTAACTTATCAAAAAAAATCATATTTATAAAAGCTAAGTTATTAAATATACCTTCTTTATCTTTATATAGTATATCTAACTTATTTAAAAGCTCTACACTTTTATATTTTTCTACATTCCCAAAAATCTTCTCAAGTTCATCATATTTCTCTTTATCTTCTTCTGTAAGCTCGTCTATGCTTGTTTCTGTAAAAAGTATCTTTGTACATCTAGATTTTATTGTAGTCAAGATACTATTTTCATTATTAGTTACCAAAATCATTGTAACAAAGTCTGGTGGTTCTTCTAATGTTTTTAAAAGTGAATTTTGTGCTTCTTTAGTCATAGTGTCTGCATTATTTATTAGATAAACCTTTCTGTTTGAAATTATTGGCTTTTCTATAACTTTTGCTTGCATCTGCCTTATTTCATCTATTTTGATAGAATCATTCTCATCTTTATTAATTTCATAATAGCCTGAATGATTATTCTCATTAAACATTAAGCAAGACCTGCATTTGTCACAAGCATTTCCATTATCTTCTAAACACAAAATTGCTTTTGCAAAATCTTTTGCATATTTATAATTTTGTGTTTTTCCGACTTCCTGAAAATATATATCCATTGACTATTCTTTTACTTTGAACTGTGTTCTTTAGTAAATTTTCAATCTGCTTATTTTTCATCTATTGTACCTTTCCAAATTTATCAAATGGCCAAAATCTTATAAGTACTTTGCTTTCTATTTTGTCAATTGGTATACAACCAAATTCTCTACAATCCTTACTTGCAGCTCTGTTGTCTCCCATCGCAAAAACATACCCTTCTGGCACTGTAAAATCATAGAACCCACCTGTTCTTTGTGTTTCTCTTCCATGTAAATATTCTTCTTTTAACTCTTCACCATTTAAATATACTTTGCCATCTTGAATTAAGACATGGTCTCCTGCAACTGCAATTACTCTTTTTATATAACTTTCTTTTCCAACTTCAAGCACATAATACATAAATTTAGAAAATATATTATCTGGTTCATTTATATAAACAGCAGTTGGATCATTTTTCTTAATTTGCTCTGCTGTAAGCCTACTAGCTTCTTCGTAGTTCTCATCTCCAGCATTTGTTGGTCTTTCAAATGTTATAATCTCTCCTCTATTTATTTCCTTTTTCATAGTGATACTTAATCTATCTAATATTAGCCTATCTTTAGGTTCAAGTGTGCCTTTCATTGACTGTTGCTGTACAACTGTTGGAGTTCCAATAAAATGTCTTACTAAAAGTGCAAGAACTATTGCAATTACTATACACAAAATCCATTCTATAACTTCTTTTATATTATTATTTTTCTCTAGTTCATCCATCTATTATCAATTCCTTTCATACAGCATTAATCTATATTTTCTTATAAAATTCCACTCTTCTATTATAGCTTAGTTTTAAGCATAAATCAAGAAAAAGTCTATTTTTTTGTAGGTACTTTTATTACGACCTCTGTTCCCTTCTTATCTTTAGGACTTTTTATATCTATACTTCCATCATTTTTATCCAAAATTTCTTTTGCAATAGAAAGCCCAAGTCCTGTTCCTCCCATTTCTCTTGTCCTTGCTTTATCAACCCTATAAAATCTCTCAAAAATACGTGACAAATCTTCTTCTGGAATACCTATACCATTGTCGATTATTTTAATATATGCATCATTATACACAAATCCTACATATATCTTGATATTTCCCTCATCTGGTGTATATTTTATACTATTTGTAAGTATGTTCAAAACAACTCTTTCAATTCCATCTTTATCTGCATATACCTTTGGAACATCAGCAGTAATAAAGCATTCTACTGTTTGATGTTTCTTTTCAATTTCCATTTGTACTTTTTCTTGGCAATGTTTTACAAGTTCTCCTAAATCAAATTCAACTTTTGCTTGTTTGTTTTCATTATTATCATACTTAGAAAGTGCTAACAAATCTTCAACTAGTTTTTTCATTCTTATTGCTTCATCTGAGATTACTTTCAAAAACTTATTCTTTGTTTCTTTATCATATTCATCTTCAAGTAATGTGTCTGAATACGCCATAATAGAAGTGATTGGTGTTTTTAATTCATGTGACACATCAGCAACAAACTCTTTTCTCATATTATCTAGTTTTACATGTTCTGTAATATCTTGTATAACAACTATTACTCCTGTCGGAATATCCCCTTCATCTTTTAGAGGAGCAAAATACATATGCATGTAATTATCCCCAACAACTACTCTTTCCTCTGATGACGTCCAATTTTCAAGATATATTATCTTTTCTAGATTAACATCTACATCTAATTTGCTAAATATTTTATCAAAGCTATCATCTTCCGGCAAAAGTCTCAAAAGTCTTGTAGTTGCTGGATTTATAAGATCTATCTTTCCTTCCATATCAAAAGCAATAATACCATCTGTCATGTGCAAAAATATAGTTTCAATCTGATTTTTTCTTTTTGAAACTTCACTTAAATTTTCCTTCAACTCTTTTGTCATCATATAAAATGAATTAACTAACTCATCTACTTCATTCTGCCTATCTTTCTTTTGTAAATCTTTATTTTCAAGTTCTTCTCCTGATGCAATTTTCTTTGCATTGCTTATAAGTCTTGAAATTGGAGATACCACTTTCTCTGTTACAACTATTCCGTAAGACTATACTTGCAATAGAAAATACCACAATTGTAACAATAGTAGTGTTTCTTATATTATTTTGTGCTTCACCAAGTTTTATTATATATTCTTCATTTGAAATCTGTTCGCTTTCTAATGTATTTTTCAATCCATTATAATTTATATATCCCATTGTTCCAATTATTATCACTCCTGCAACCAAAAAAATTAGAACAATCTCAATTTGCAACTTTCTTAGCATCTTATTTACCCCTTTTACGCTTATGATTTAAGGGCACTCTATAAGGTGCCCTTGATATCACTATATGTATTAAATCTTATTCAGGTTTAGCTATATAATATCCTACCCCTCTTTTTGTTACAAGTATTTGTGGGTTTGTTGTATCCTCTTCTATCTTCTCTCTTATTCTTCTTACAGTAACATCTACTGTTCTTATATCCCCAAAATATTCATATCCCCATACTTTTTCAAGTAAAAGTTCTCTCGAAACAATTTGTCCGTGGTTGTAATGCTAAATATTTAAGCGTCTCAAACTCTCTAACCGTTAAATCTACCTTTTCTCCTTTAACTCTTACTTCAAATCTATCTACATCTAAAAGTAAATCTCCAACTTCTATCTTATGTTCTTCTTTTTTGTCCTTGTTCTCAGTAGCTACAACAGTTAGTGGCTCTGATTTTCTTAAATTTGCTTTAACTCTTGCCATAAGCTCTCTAACACTAAATGGCTTTGTTATGTAATCATCTGCACCAAGTTCTAATCCTACAATTTTGTCTAATTCTTCATCTTTTGCTGACAAAATAAGTATTGGTATATTTGGAATAGCACTTTTTATTTTCTTACAAGCTGTTAATCCATCCATCTTTGGAAGCATTATATCTAAAAGAATCAAACTAGGCTTTTGCTCTATTGCCATTTCTACTGCTGTAACACCATCATTTGCTTCTATTGTGTTATACCCTTCCTTTTTTAGATTATATACTAGTATGTCTATAATTGATTGTTCATCATCTACTATTAGTATTGTTTTTTTGTCATCATCCTCGAACATAAAATTCTCCGCCTTTCATTTAAGACTTTATATTTTTATATCATATATAAAAAATTAAATCAAGTTTTTACATTGCTCCTTCTTTTTTGAATACTGAAAGAACAGTTTTTAAAATAATTTTAATGTCATACCATATTCCTTTATTATTGTAATACTCTAAGTCTAGTTTTAATCTTTCTTTAAAAGTATTTTGGCTTCTTCCTGAAACTTGCCAAAGTCCTGTAATACCAGGTTTACATTTTATAATATAGTTGTAGTACTCACCCATATCCTTTTTTTCTCTATTTAAATATGGTCTAGGTCCTACAAAACTCATATCTCCTTTTAAAACATTAATAAACTGTGGAAATTCATCTATGCTTGTCTTTCTAAGAAAATTACCTATCTTAGTAATTCTCTCATCATTTTCAATTTTTCTATAATTCAAATATTTTTCTCTAAAATTCACATCGCTTTTGAGTTTTTTCATTAAAATCTTATCTGCATCAACTACCATTGTCCTAAATTTGTATAGTCTAAAAAGTTTGCCATTCTCTCCAATTCTCTTTTGCATGAAAAATATAGGACCTTTGTCTCCCTCAATTTTATTTGCGATAAATACTACTGCAATAATAGGGCAAAGCACAATAACTCCAGTCATACCAATCACAATATCCATAGCCCTTTTACAAACTTTATATATATTTATACTATTACTTTCTTGTATTTTTATATTCATGTTTATATTATTAACATTTTCTCCGTTTATCATATTATCTCCTAATATAATACAAATAATATCATATAGCGACAAAAAGTGCAAGACATTTAATCAAATTTGTCTTAGCACCTTCTCTCTTAATGTGGTTATTTTGCTTATATGTCACTATTATTAGTTTTTCCACATTTTATATTTTAATTCATTTTATTGGGAAAATTTCAATTTCCTCCCCTAACATTGTTTCTGCAATTTTTTTAAAATCTTGTGAAGGTTTAGTCAAAAATATTTTTTCGTCTCTAGACATTGCTTCATTTTTCTCTTCTTCAAATAAATTTTTTAAATACTTTGCTACTGCCATACCAGTATTAATCAAGTTTACCTCATATCCAAGTTCATCTCTAATCATTTGCTCGTAAATTGGATAATGTGTACATCCTAAAACAATATCAGTCACTTGCTTTTCTTTAAAAACTTGCATATATTCCTTTATAGCTTTTCTTCCTTCTTCGCTTTTGGCTCTTCCTTCTTCTGCAACAGTTGCAAGCATTGGGCATGCCTTATTTATAACTTCAATATTAGGCAATTTCTCTTTTATAGCTTTTTCCCATGCCCCGCTTCTTATTGTACCCTCTGTTGCAATAACACCGAATTCTAGCTATATTTAAACTTTCTATGTACTCTACTGTAGGCTTTATTATTCCGTACAATTGGAATATCATATTTGTTTTTTAAAGCCTCTTCTGCTTGGCTTGTAGCAGTTCCACACGCAATTACAATAGTCGTCACACCTTTTGACATCAAAAGTTCTACATTTGTCATAGCATAACTTATAATCTCCTCTTTAGACTTTGGACCATAAGGAAAATTTAATGTATCCCCTAGATAAACTATTTTCTTGCTTGGAAGAAGCTTTTTTATCTCTTTTAAAACTGTAAGCCCTCCGCACACCAGAATCAAACACGCCAATTATATCTTTACTCATTAAAACCTCAACCTCTCTTATACACTATAAACTTGCCACCGCATTTCCCGGCATCTATGTGTTAACTCAAATCCTTTAGTATATCTTTGTCTATAAAAAGTCTGCCCACAATCTTCACATACAATTTTATAATTATAGCTTACATTTTCATTATATTCAATATTACTCTTTTTGTAATCTTCTGCCTTATTTCCGAACTCTTGATATATCATAACCAAGTTTGTCGTTTATACGTTCTGCATGCTCTTTAAATGCATACCCATGACTATTACAATATGGCATACAATGTATGAGTTCGTGTATAATTGTATTTTTTATAATACTATCATCAAGTTCCATAACCCATGGACTTATCTCAATATAATGCTTTCTATATATACCATAAGTTATCATTTTATATCTTGGATGCTTTTCTATAAACCTTGTCTTTTTATCTGGATCTTCTTGCTTACATGCTCCATATCTTTTATTATTTCTCTTTGAAATAGTAATCTCTATATCACCAATTCTCTTATCAGTTACATCTATTCCTATGCTTTTTAATTCTTGTATACATTCTAAGTATAGCTTATTTAATTTTTTCTCCATTTGCTACTCTTTTCTTTAAATCATTTTTAGATATTTTATCATATTTATTATACAATGTAAATAATCTCGTTCCTTGGAAAATATTTATTTAGGTTTTCTTTAAAAAATTTTGTGCCCTCTTCTCTTATTTCATTTTTGTACCAATATTTTCCTTTACCTCGTCCTGTCATAAGCTCTTTATCATATAACTCTAATCTATTTGGAAAAGCCGCTTCGTTTATCTTTGTATGAACATAGCTATATGTCATAAATATAACTTCAAAAAACACATCACTTTTTACCCTTTCCGATAATTTGCTTTCAAGCTCTTTTATAAGATTTAAATATAGTTCTTGCCAATTTTCCACAAAAATGACTGGTGCAATCAAAATCCCGTACCTTATATCCTGCTTCTTTTAATTTATTTATCGCCTCTATTCTTCCGTTTAGCCTAGAAGTTCCAAATTCTACTTGTTCAATTATCTCTTTTGGATTTACACTCATACGAACAATAATCTTTCCTTTATGGTCTAGTCCCAAAATACTATCTACCATATCAAATTTTGTAGGAAATGTTAAAAAGCCTTTTTTAGTATTCTTAAAGTTCTCAATAGTCCACACCAAATTACCTGTAATCGTATTTTCTAACACTAAATCACTATTGCTCCCTATTTCAAATGTTAAATCCTGCTCAGCCTTTTCTGCGTTTTTTATTATTTTTTGTAGCATTTCTTCTCTATTTACAAATAGCCTTAAATAGGCACATTTGTTATAATTGCATACTAAATAACAGTACATACAAGAAGCTGTACAGCCGTGATGATGTATATGGCACAAGAAAATCAGAAATCTTGTGATTAGGTACAAATTTGTGTGTTTTTCTGGTACCAATAATTAAATTTGTTTTCATTTCAAGAAATTCTTTGTTATCTTTCTTTTGCATTTCCTTTATAGAATTATGATTTTCTATTTCTACTTTAGGCACATCTTTGTACTTCTCTAAAAGTTCTCTACCTAATATATAATCCTCAATATTTTTTTCATAATAAATAGCTTTGGGTTTAAACATAACTAATTCTCTCCTTTAAATTAGCATGCCCCAAAGCTTAGTTATTTATTTAGTTTTTGCATATTCCCTACATATTTCTTTTAACACACATTCTTCACATTTTGGATTTCTTGCAATGCATGTATTTCTTCCATGCCATATAAGCAAATGATTTATATCTTTGTAATCCTCTTTGTCAAATATTTTTAGTAAATCTTGTTCAATTTTTTCGGGTTCTTTTTCGTCACTCAATCCAATCTTATTTGCAATTCTCTTGCAATGTGTGTCAACCGCAATACCTTGTGCATCTCCAAAGGCTTCAAGCATTACTACGTTTGCAGACTTTCTTCCGACACCTGGTAAGCTTATAAGATTCTCCATAGTCTGTGGCACTTCTCCATTATACTTTTCCATAATCATTTGTGCACATTTCTTTATATTTTTAGCCTTATTTTTATAAAATCCACATGGATGTATCAATTCCTCAAGCTCATTTATATCAATATCCGCAAAATCCTTTGGTGTACTGTATTTTGCAAATATGCTTGGTGTTGTTTTGTTTACCCTTTCATCTGTACATTGTGCCGAAAGCATAACTGCAACAAGCATCTCAAAAGGTGTATCAAAATCTAGGCTACACTTTGCATCTGGATATCTTTTTCTTAATATATTTACTAGTTCTTTACCTTGCTTCATTTTATTTTATGTTCCTTTCTGAAATTATAGTAACTAATCTTATGTTTATCTAATATACTATTTATATAGGAGGTAAGATATTATGTTTAGACTACTAAAAAAGACTTTAGCAGTTTGTATGATTGGTTTTGGGCTTGGTATGCTCTTTGTATTATTACTTCCTTTATGTGGTTGGTTATTTATAATCGGTGTTGTAGTCGTCATTTTAGGCTTAATTTGGCTCTCATGTTAAGAAAGGAGTGTGTTTGATTTATGACTATTGTTGTAAAAAAAGTTCCAAAATTCTTAAGAGGAATTGTAAAATTTATTTTCGGCATAAAGGATTAATACATAAATTTAATCTAATATTGCAATTCACAGCTAATATAATTAGATGT
>JAAVZQ010000134.1 GCA_022791735.1 Clostridia bacterium | reverse complement strand
TTTTGCTTTCTGTGGTATTATTATTTTGACACATAATTAATTCCTTCTTTCAATGTTTGATTCGACACCAACATTGTATCATAAGTTTTAATTATGTGTCTTTTTTATTTTCAAAAAACGGTAATTTAATTTTACCATTTGCAAATTTTATTAAGTTTATTGGGATTTCATAAGATTTATTATGTATTCATCTAAAATGCCTTGATTAAAATTATTTTTTATTTATATCCTGGTTCTATAGGAAAGTCAAGATAAATCGCTCGACATTTTTCGACAATTGTGTATTGATTATCTATTATTACTAAGTAAAGTGCCTTCGTACTCTTTGTTTAGCCAAATCTAAGTTTCAACCTTATAAGGCAAGAACTCTTAGATTGTAGGCCTTCAACAAAAAAATACTCAACAAATTATTGCTAACTTGCTGAGTATTCTTAAATTATTTTATATATACAATATCACTCTCTGTTGTATAGTTTGAATTACCATATGCATAAATTATATATATACTTCCATTTGGTCCTAAAATATAGTTATCTACATTTTCTACCTTGTATATTGTATTATTTATATCTCTTTTATAAACATCATATCCAAGTGATGACATATTGTTTGTATAATTTATTGATTCTTGTACCTTCTTATTTATCTCTGTCTCCACTAATGTCTTATCTATATTTTTGATTTCTAGCATATCTTTTAAAGCAATTTCTTCATTTGTAGATAAATTATAGGTATATCCCTTTATTATAAGCCTTTGTGGAGTGTTTCCCTCTTTAAGAGTTGCTTTAATTACAAGTGACAAAATATTCTCATTTATAAATGCAGAATATGAAACACTATATATACTATTTTGTGCATCTTCTTTCTTAGAATTTTCTAATATATTATTTAATTTATTATAAAATATCGATGTTATTTCTTTATCAATATTAATTATTTTTTCATGATTTATATTTATCATTGGGATGCTTGCTTTTATATCATATTTACCGTCATATACTTCATTTAAAGTATAATTTGTATAAACAATATCTTTGGTTTGATCAAGCTTTGAAACATTTGGCAATGGTCTTCCTTCTTGTACATGAAACTTGTTATCAAATAATTCATCAAATTCTATTTCTTCTGTAACCACTGGTGGTGGTGTCGAAACTACATCTCTATTTTTAACAAATACTTGAAAATATATTCCATAAGATAGTGCTAATACACAAATCACAATTATTACTATAAAAATTATATTTCTTATTTTTGTTTCTTCATCCATTTTCATTTGATTCACCCTCTTAAAAATCGTTATATATTTATATTATAACATATTTAAAATGTTTTGCCAAGCTTGACTTTTAGCTTATTTTAGTGTATTATTAATAGATATAGTTTAAGGCTAAAGGAGGTCATAAATTATGCTATGCTCAGTATGCAATAAAGAACAAGCTGTAATATTTGTAAATACTCCTACAAAAAAGGATCCAAAGAATGTTACAGGCTATTGTATGAATTGTGCTAAGGAAAAGGGAATAAATCCTTTGCAATCAGTTTTAAATAATGATATTGATTTAAATAATGTTGCAGAACAGTTTGAAACTATGTTCAACAACATTTCTAATAATATGGAACTATCTGATATGGACTTTGATGAAGCTGCAGAAAATATGGTACCAATCGGAGCAATTTTTGGAAACATTTTTGGTGGTCCCAATGCCCAAGCCGAAAATAAGGGAAGTGGTAATGCCAAAAGAGTTAAAGTAGACAAAAAGACTAAAGATAAAAAGAAAAAATTTCTTGATTTATATGGAACTAATTTAACTAATAAAGCTAAAAATAATGAACTAGATATGGTTATAGGAAGAAGTACTGAGATAAGAAGAATTATACAAATATTAAATAGACGTTCTAAAAACAATCCTTGTCTTATAGGTGAACCAGGTGTTGGAAAAACTGCAATTGCCCAAGGTCTTGCAATAGCTATCTCAAACAAACAAGTACCCGCTAAACTTTTAAGTAAAGAAGTATATTTACTTGATATGACATCAGTTGTTGCTGGTACACAGTTTAGAGGACAATTTGAAGCAAGAATGAAAGGTATTATTGATGAATGTAAGTCTTTTGGAAATATAATACTTGTAATTGATGAAATACATAGTATTGTTGGCTCAGGAGATCGGTGAAAATGCAATGAATGCAGCAAATATATTAAAGCCCGCTCTTGCAAGTGGAGAAATTCAAGTCATTGGAACTACAACTCTTAGAGAATATAGAAAATATATCGAAAAAGATTCCGCTTTAGAAAGACGTTTTCAAACTGTAATAGTTGAAGAACCAAATGAAGACGCAACAGCAGACATTCTTGCTGGTATAAAAAAATACTATGAAGATTTTCACAAAGTCAAAATCTCAAATGAGGTTATTCGTCAAACTGTTAGTATGTCTGAAAAGTACATACATGATAGATTTTTGCCTGACAAAGCAATTGATATTTTAGATGAGGCATGTTCTAGAATTAACTTAGATAATAAAGAACTATATAAATTAGAACTTTTAAAAAATGAATTAAAAGCAGTCCAAGAGGAAAAAAGTGAAGCAGCTCAAGCTGATTCTACTGAGGATTATCAAAAAGCCGCTGACCTTAAGACTCGTGAATGTCAATTACTTGATGAAATTGAAAAGATAAATAGTACTTTGAAGCTAAAAGAAGTTACGCTCCAAGATATAGCAGAAGTTATAGAACACTGGACTAAAATTCCAGTAACTAAAATTACTGAAGAAGAAACAGCTAAGCTTTTAAATTTAGAAGGTAACCTTCATAAAAAAATCATTGGTCAAAATGATGCTGTCGCTTCTGTATCTCGTGCAATCAGAAGAAATAGAGCTGGATTAAAATCTACAAAAAGGCCACCTTCTTTCTTATTTGTTGGACCTACTGGCGTTGGTAAGACAGAACTTGCTAAGTCTCTTGCTTTTGAAATGTTTGGAGATAAAGATGCAATAATAAGGATAGATATGTCTGAATACATGGAATCTCACTCTACTTCTAAACTTATTGGTTCACCTCCAGGATACGTAGGCTATGATGACGCAGGCCAACTCACAGAAAAAGTAAAAAGAAGACCATATTCTATCGTGCTTTTAGATGAAATTGAAAAAGCACATAGTGATGTGTTTAATATACTTCTTCAAGTTTTAGATGATGGAAAACTTACAGATTCTCAAGGAAATACAGTAAGTTTTGAAAATACAATTATCATTATGACTTCGAATTCGGGTTCGAATTTGAATACAAATTCAATTGGTTTTGGAAAACAAACTGTAGATTCTAATAAAATTTTAGATAGTTTAAGAGATACTTTTAGACCTGAGTTCTTAAACAGAATTGATGAAATTGTTGTATTTAACAGCTTAACTAAAGAAGAGTTATTACAGATTGTTGACCTAATGCTTGCAGATACTTCTAAGGCTTTAGCCGATAAAAATATGAGTATGGAAGTTTCACTTTCTGCTAAAGAATATTTACTCGAAAAAGGAACTGATTTAAAATATGGTGCTAGACCTTTAAGACGTGCTATTCAAAGATATGTAGAAGATGAGCTATCAGAACGTATACTTAAACAAGAAATAAAAAATGGGGATAATATTAAAGTTGATTGCAGCCACAACGCATTAATATTTGAGATATAAAATTGAAGAAATAGAGTTCACAAAATACACTGCTTATTTTGCGAGCGAGGAGGAAAACATATGGCAAAACATATACCCAATATGCTAAGCCTCTTAAGGCTTATACTAATCGCACCAATCGTAATATATATTGCTGAAGAAAAATATATTATAGCATTAATTTTTCTAATACTTTCTGGAATAACTGATGTATTAGATGGTACTATTGCAAGAAAATTTAATTTCATAACTGATGTCGGCAAATTATTAGATCCTTTTGCAGATAAAGCAACTCAAGTTGCTATACTCGTTACTTTGGCAATAAAAGGTGTTATTCCCTTTTGGATTCTTTCGATAGTAGTAATCAAGGAATTTGCAATAATTGCACGGTGCGTCATTTCTTTATGGAAAAGAACTTGTAGTTTCTAGTAAATGGTATGGAAAACTTGCAACAGTAATTTTTTATGTAGCAATTGCTTGTTCATTGGTAATTAGATATTTGAATAATAATATGTTTGATACACCTATTTATGATTTCTCTATATATGTATATTGTATTGCACTTATTGCTACTCTTTTTGCTCTTATTATGTATTTTAGAGCATTTAATATGAAAACATATATTAAGGATGAAAAAGAAAAATTGAAATAATTGACAGAGTTGAAATAAGGAACAAATAAAACGTAGTATAATGCTAAGCGCAGAATGCTACGTTTTATTTGTAATTGTAAGTCAAAAGTTTTACGGTTATAAGCGTAAAACTCTTGACTTTTGTCGATTTTTTGCGGTTAGTATCATGTTTTAAGACACCCTCATTTATTTTTCTAATACACTCAATTTTTCACCTTTATTTAATTTAAACTACTAGTGATATTCTTCAGTACCTTCATCAATGTGTTTATTTATAGTACAAAACCAATGACTTCCGAATTACGGCATGTGCTTCACAAGCAAATTGCTCTACACCAAGTGCTTCTCCATTGCATGTTGGACAAGTCATTAATCCCTTATGTCCACATGTTGGACATTCATGTTTAGAGTTATAACCTTTGCATGTTGTACAAATAGTATCAGCTTCTTTCCACACTCCTTCTCCAGCACTTGTATCAGCAATATAATCCACTCCACATGCTAAACTACATCCTATAGTTGGCATTTCATATGTTTCCAAGTTACAATCTCTGCACAACCAAACAACTGTAAAATTAGCCCCTGTTTTCTCACCGCATACAGGACATGGTTTACCTGTCGAACCATTCCTTGTATCTCCAGCCTTCCACGCCCAATTTCTGTGAGTACATTTGTTGTATGTACCATTACCACATTTTGTACAAAATGATTTAGATGTTCCTTTACATTTTGTACATGTAACTTGTCCATTATTGTTAAGTCCACATTTAGAACACAAAATCGGAGTTTCTCGACTATCAGTACAATATGAAGATTTGCACCAAGTTCTCTCACTACTGTATGTACTTGATGTGACACTGTCTGTTCCGTCGCTTACTTGTATTTTATAATAATACGTCTGTGCCATTTCTAAGCCCATATCTTTAAATGTTACTGTTCTTCCTTCTATATTTTCTGGTTCTAATGATAATTCCGTTGGATTAGTATCATCTTCTGATGTACCTCTTAGTAATGTATATATTAATGTATCATGTTCATCCTCGTCTTCTGCTGTTGCTGTTACTCTTAATTCGCTTGTTGAATTATCTACTCTTGTGACAGTTACATCTCCTATTGTTGGTACATGATTTGATGGACTATCTTCTCCACTTCCACCATAATTTTCTATTTTATTTACTATATCTTGTATATCTTTATCTAAATCTTCAAATGATATTTTCTCTTTATTTTGTGCGTCTGCATAATTTACTGCACCATTTACTGCTGTATCTATTATTCCATTATTAAATGCTGCATTTATTGTTACTGCTGTGAGTATTATTAGTATTATTATTGTTATTATTAACGCAACAAGCGTTATTCCTTGTTCTTTTGTTTTTCTCATTCAATTTTTCCTCCTTAATTTAACCTCCTACGAGAAGTCGTAATTTTATTCTACTACGACTTCTCGTAGCTGTCAAGTAATATTTTATTATGATAAACTTTTTTTGGGTGATATTTTAATTATGGAAAATGGAAAAATAGTTATAAAATTAGATAAGTATTTGAAAGAAAACAATATAAGTCGATCAAGTCTATCAAAAAATGGAAGATTAAGATATGATACTATTCTCAGTTATTGTAGGAATGAAGTAACTAGATTAGACACAGATACATTAGTTAGACTTTGCAGTACACTTAATTGCAAGCTTAATGATATTGTAGAATACGTACAGGAAAAATAGATAGTAATATTTTTGAATATTTAATAACGGCTCTAAAAATTAACTTTTTAGAACCGTTATTAAATATTTAGTTTTACGGTTAATAAATTTTTACACTAATTTAACATCCTTTCTATTAACTATTAATTTTTTATCTTGCTTTAGTGATATTGACTACAGTTGTGATTTTATACAAAAAATGCCTAGGTGGCAACATGCTTAACATACGTTTAGCATTTAGCTACCAACTCTAGGTCTTAAAATTATATATTAGATTTAAATATTTTTAGTGGTATTGGCTACAGTTGTTATTATTATGTGCTGTGCAATAGTAGTGAGATGGCCAAATATTATGAGAAGAACAATTATATGAAACCCTTCTTTTGCCACTCCCTCCACATGACGAACAAGTCACACTCTTATTTCCATGCCTTAGACGTAAATACATAATTCCACCACTTGAATACATATAACCACTACCAGTCGTTTTAAACCCACCAGAACCACTACATTCATCCTCACATACAGAAAGCGCCCCTCTTGCCCCACAATCACTGCATACTCCTGAGATGGTAATATATTGAGCCTCGCAATAACTACATTTTCTTGATGAGTTCGATGCAGTAAATGTAGATTCAGACAAAGTACATTTACTTGTTACTGTTCCAGAACCACTACAATTTGAACAAGTAGAATATGAGTAATACCCTCCACTACAACTGCTTCCTTTACAATATGTTCTCTCACTTCCATAATTTGCTGAAGTAGCGCTTTCACTTCCATCTGATGCTTTTACTTTATAATAATATGTCTTTGCCATAGTTAATCCTGTATCTGTGAATGTTACCATGTTTCCTGATATACTCGTTGGTGCTAATTCTATTTCTGATATATTATCTGCTGTATCTCCTCTTAATAGTGTATATGTTAAACTATCTCCATCTGCATCTTCTGCTATTGCTGTTATTGTTAGATTACTTGTTGAGTTTGTTACTCTTGCAACTGTCACATTTCCTACTACTGGTGCTGTGTTTGATGGACTATCTTCTCCGCTTCCACCATAATCTTTTATTTTATCTACTATATCTTGTATATTCTTATCTAAATCATCAAATGTTATTTTCTCTTTATTTTGTGCATCTGCATAATTTATTGCGCCATTTGCTGCCGTATCTATTATTCCACTATTAAATGCTGCTTTTATTGTTACTGCTGCGAGTATTACTAATACTATAATCGTTATTATTAATGCTACTAGCGTTATTCCGTTTATCTTGTAATATTTTTTCTTTTGAAATTGTCATTTTTTTACCTCCTGAAAATGTCTTATAAATTTATTATACTATATTCGCAATGTTTTTGCAATATATTTTAGGTGCATACTTATTGCTTTTTATATTATAAAATTAATTCACAAATTTTAGTATTCAAATTCTTGTATCTTGGAGGTGTTTATGAATAAATTAAAAATTGAAAAAGAATATATAGGAATTAGCAAAACACTACGCCTGCCTGAGAATATGGTAGATACAGTCCAAGCTTTAGCAAATTTAAAAAATATTTCTTTTAATAAGGCTATAATTACTCTTGTGGGTTTTGCTCTAGAAAATTTAGATGATGATGATAAAACTCAAATTAGTAATAATGCCAAATACCTACTTACATCAAATAGTGCTAATCTTTAATGATTTTGACTACCAAAAAACTTGCTACACGTAAATTGTGTAGCAAGTTTTCTTACTTATCCATAGCTTGACAACGCAAGATGCCACTTTTCATGCGTTCTAGCTTTCAAAATCTTCTTTTATCTTATTTAGCTCCTGTATGCCATACACATAAATACCATTTTGTAATATTATCTTGTCCGTTTCTGGGAGATATTCATATGCTATATCACATTTCTCTTTTAAATTCTTACTTCCTTCTTCATCTAAGTTATATATCAATATTTCATTATTTTCTGCTATAATTAAATAATGTTCACTACAATATTTATCTATTTTCTTAGACAACACTACTTTATCTTTTGAAAATTCTTCAATCTCCCAATTTGTATATTTTGAGGCTAATTCCTCTTCTGTCAAGTTTACCATTTCCTCTGGAAGTTCGGCTTCGTCTGTTACTACATGATTACAATGCGTATATATTTTTTTAAGTACAAATTTTGTATTTGGTGTGGTCTTTTCCTCGTTTGCATTTATACTAAGGCTCACTTCATTTACGATAACATTTTGTTTCTCTTCTATTAACCCAATATCGTCTGCTAAAGAGTTTGTCTTTCTACTCCCTTCTATTTTTGCTCCTACATACACACTAGCAAAGAACAATGTAACAAGACCTAAAATAAAAATAGCTCGTTTGTTCATAATACTATCCATCCTTTTTCTCGTTTTAGTTTTTTAGTATTATTTACAAGCGAAGCCATTTTTATACAATTTTAATAATTATTTGTTGAAAGTTTTGGTAATGCAAATATTTTAGAGCTTGCAGATATTGTAAGTCTTTCTGTATGATTTTTAAAAAGTTCTCTGCTTCCTACTAAGAAATATCTATGCTTTACTTGGTCACTTACAGTTCCTCCACCAATAACTACTGGATCATCCCAAGTTGCATCTACTGCATACCATGTTCCATTTAGTTTCACATAATTCCACATGTGATCTTCTGTTACACCACTTGAATTTGTAGCTTTTCCTGTTACTAATATATTTTCTATTCCTGTATCATCTAATATATATTTGAATACTCTGGCATATGCTTCACATACACCTTTTTTTTCTGCAAAGGCTCCATACACACTTGCTTTATGAGCACTGCCTGAATCATAGTACATATAGTCCACAATCCAATCATGTAAAGTTTTAATTTTATCATAGTCAGTACCTGTAAGTGTTTGCTTTACTTTGTTTTTTGCATTTTCCACAGCAGATATGGCACTTTCTACTTGTGATCTGTTTGAAAATCCATCTGCATAATAATTCGGATATCTCTCGTCTACATCTATGTATAATTCATATTTTGTAGAAAATAAAGTTGATGTTGTTTTTATTATTAAAGACATTCTGGATAAGTCTATATAAAATAAATCTGACCTATCAATATTTAATGCATTTACTGCATCTGCATAACAAGCATCTATTTCATCTTTGCCATTTCCATTATTCCAAACTTTTGAAAAGTCGTAATTAATAGCAATTTTTGAATTTCCATTTTTTAGTTTATCAGTATTATTTGCGATTGCGTCATACATCACTTTAGAATATTCATTTAATTGACTATAATAATATCCTTTTCCTACTCCTGCTGGATTTTTTGTATACATATTTGTTGTATTATCTAAAGATATATCAAGATTTGTTCTGTTATCTTCTGTAACTACTTTTTGAACAGTATTACTAGTATTTACTCCTATTTGGTCTACGTTGTATGTTAATTCATTATTATATATAGCAGAGTTACTTTCCGGAACTTCTTTTCCTCCAGTAACTACTTTTGCATAATACATACCACCAAGCCCAAATATAACTATCATCATAAATACAATTAATACATTTGCAAGCTTATCTCCCATGATATCTCCTTTTTTAAAATTAAACTATAAATATAATACCACATTTATGCACTTTTTTCAAGCAATTTTCGCATATTTTTGTTATTTTAGCAAAGATTTTATGTAAAACAGTTGCTACTCTAAGAAAAGATGACATAATTTTTTTATGTCTATTAATTAAATGCAATAAAAATACTAACTCACTCTCTAAAACGTAGCAAAAGTGGCATATTGCAAGGCAAGCAAGGTAAATAACTACAGACTAGGCTATTGCCTGTCGAGGATTATTTATCAAAGCTTAACGCCGCAAGATGCCGCTTTTCATACGTTTCTCTTATGCTAGTCCATAGGCAGAAAGTAACCATCCACCCATATAAACATTGATACATGGTGCAAGTACTACAAGTACGAAGAAGATAAGTACTACACCTACTATTCCATAAACAATTTGTGGCAATACCTGAATTGTTTTATCAAGTAAGTTTTTAATATCTATATCCATATATTCTACTAGTTTTTCCATCATCTGTGCTAGGTCTGTGTTCATACCTATTTTTAACATCTCTGTCATCATTGGGCTTGTAAGTCTTGACCTCTCAAATGGCTCTATCCATGACTGTCCTATTAAGATGTTGTTCATTGAGGCTTCTATGACTGATAAAAGCACCAAGTTTTTAGAAACGTTTTTTGAAACTTCAAGTGATTCCTGAATTCTCATACCATTTCTTAAATTCAAAAGCATGGCTCTCATAAGTCTTGAGAAGTCTATCGCAAATATTAGTGCCCCAAATACTGGCATTGTATATTTAAACTGGTGAAAATTGAACTTTCCTTTTGGTGTATTTATATACCATACAACTGTAGTAACAGCTGCTCCTATTATTCCAAGTGGTATATACCAGAATTCCAGTATCCAGTTTACTACATTTGAGAACCAAATACTTATTGCTGGCAACGTATCTCTTGAACCCATACTATCATACAAGTCTTGTATTGCAGGTAATGCAACTAATGTACCTACAATTAACATTACAAGTAACAATACAAATTGAATTAAGTTCGGAATTAATATACCACGTAATGTTCTATTAATTGAGTCTGAATTTTCAAGATAGTCTAGGGCTTGTTCTAGCGCATTTGTAAGGTTTCCTGACATCTCTCCTACTTTTATCATGTTTATATAAAGATATGGAAATACGTCTTCATAATATTCCATTGTAGAATACATATTTTCACCCGCTTCTACTCCTGCTAGTATGTCCTCTAATATTCCTCTGAAAGTATAATTTTCTGTACTATCTATTATTGTATTTAATGCATGGATATTGTTAAAATTCGCCTTTTTTAGTAGATAAAAGTTTTGTGTAAATACTATGATATCTCTTGATGTAATTCTATCTGATTTAGTTATGCTATGGTACATCTTATCAAAATATGATGACTTTGCATTTTGTCTACTAACTAAAAGGTTTGCAGTATCTACATCTTTCAAAATCTCTTCAATTCCCTTTGTATTCTTTCTAACAGTTCTCTTTGACTTTGTTCTTTGAAGTGATTTATCTACGTTTATTGGCATTAAATTGTTTCTTTTTAGCTTTTTAATAGCTAAATACTTATTGCTTTCTTCTATTGTATTTGTAACAATTTGGCCATGCTCTGTAATTGCTCTGTATCTGTATATAGGCATTTTTCTACCTCCTCATCTTAAATTAATCTATCCTTTTTAATTTTTAATTGCATTATTGTTCTGTTTAATATCTCTACATTCTTTTCTTCTATTTGTGCTTTTGCTTGCTCTAATGTTATTCTATCATCAACAAATAATTTTGCAAGTGAGTTAATCAAACTTATATTTCCCTTTTCTGAACCACTTTGTATTGCATCTTCTACTTCTGAGTTTGCAAGTTTTTCTTTTCTTATTAATCCAGAAATAATATTATCGACCACCATAACTTCTGGTACCAAAATCAAACTTCCATCTATTCCCTTTATCAATCTTTGTGATAGAACCATTTTTAGCAATGAACCTATTAAGAATTTGATACTTGCTTGGTCTCTTACTTCATAGAAATCTATGATTCTGTCCAATGTTTCTGCACATGATTTTGTGTGTAGTGTTCCTATTACTAAGTGTCCTGATTCTGCTGTCTCAATAGCAGCATCCATTGTTTCTTTATCTCTAATCTCTCCTATTACTACGATATCACAGTCTTCTCTTAGTGAGTTTTTAACTCCAGAACTAAATGAAGTTGCATCTTTTCCATTTCCTATTTCTTTTTGAACAATTATAGAATTTTTGCACTTATGTCTGTATTCTACTGGATTTTCTAATGTTAATATCTTTTTATTCATTTTTTCATTTATTTCATTTATAAGTGCATTCAATGTTGTTGTTTTTCCTGAATTTGTTTTACCAGTAACCAACATCAACCCTTGTGGTTGGTCTAACATTTTCCTTACTACCTCTGGTATTCCAAGACTTTCATAAGGTGGAAGTGTATTTTTTATAAGTCTTAGTGTAAATATTGGAATATCTTCTTCTGAAGATACATTTATTCTTAATCTTATATTTCCATATTCATAAGACATATCTATTTTTCTTGTTTCATCATAAATTCTATCTCTTTCAATATTTCCTCTTATGAAATAATCATATATTTCTGTCATATCATCTTCTACTAAAACATCTGCATCTTCTACTGGAACTAAGTCCCTTATTATTCTTAGCATTGGTTTTATTCCACATATTAAGTGGATATCTGATGCATCCCTTTTTATCGCTTCATCTAAAATTTTCTCAATTTGAACCATCTATATTTTCCTCCATATTCTTATTAATATATACGCATTTTTCTATCTAGTTCATCTAGGTTTGTTTCACCACTTAATACCTTGCTAACTCCATCAACAATTAGTGGTCTGTAACTTCCCTTCATTGCTTGCTCTTTTATTTGGAAAGTTGATGCATCGTTTGTAATAAGTTCTCTTAAAGCATCATCCAAAACCAATACTTCAAATATACCTATTCTCTCCATATATCCTATATTATTACACTCTTTACATCCAACTGCATCATAAGTTCTTTTGCCTTCTAAGTTAAACTTTACATTACTTTTTTCTTCTACACTATGAATAAAATCAAGTTCCTTTTGTGTAAATTCTCTTTCTCTTGCACAGTGTTTGCAAAGTCTCCTAACAAGTCTTTGTGAAACTGTTGTTGCAACTGTGCTTGAAATGTCATAGTTAGAAACTCCCATTTTTCTAAGCCTTGTAATTACCTCAATAGCGTCAATTGTGTGGATTGTAGATAATACATAGTGTCCTGTTTGTCCTGCTTGCATCGCAATTTCTGCTGTTTCTTTATCTCTTATCTCACCTACTAAGATTATATCTGGATCTTGTCTCAATACTGTTCTAAGTGAGTCTATGAATGATGTTTTTGCATCTACTTCTACTTGGTTTAATCCTGGTATTCTAATTTCAACTGGATCTTCAATTGTTGTAATATTAATCTCTGGCGAATTTAAGTATTGTACTATACTATATAATGTAGTTGTTTTACCTTCACCAGTTGGTGCAGCCATAATTGTTACACTGTTTTTCTTGTCAAAACTATTTTTTACAAGTTCTTCATTTCTTGGGAAACCTAGTTCAAATATCTCTCTAACATTTGCATTTCTCTTTAGTAATCTTAATACGAATTTCTCTCCATAAATATTCTTTTGTGAAGATACACGAATATTATAGTCTGGATACATTGTAATTCTACCATCTTGTGCTTCTTGTTTTTCTTGGTGCATATTAGAAATAGCTTTTAATCTTCCTATTACTTGTGTTTGCTTATCTTTAGAAATTTCTGCAATTTCAAATAACTCACCATCTATTCTAAATCTAACTCTTAGCTTATTTTCCATTGGCTCAAAGTGAATATCACTTGCTCTTTTTTCCATACCGTTTTTAATAATACTATCTACAATTGTTGTAGCATCTGAACCTATACCATTTCCAAAGTTCTCTGCGGCTCTTATTGCCATAGAATTTAAAACTTCAGTAATATTAGACTTGAATGTTATATATTTATCCATTACAAGTCCTCTATTTAAAAGTAACAACCTTATTGTATCTATTGCTTTTCTGTTTGCAGTATCTGCAAAGCATACCTTAGCTTTTCCGTCCTCTACATCAAAAAGCACAGCTGAATTTTGTTTTAATGTATCTGGTGAAATGAATTCATCTATTTGAACCTTTATATCATGTGGATGAATTAGCATAGTTTTTTCGCCAAAAATTTCCCCT
>JAAVZQ010000133.1 GCA_022791735.1 Clostridia bacterium | reverse complement strand
TTCTTTTATTTGTGGTATACTGTTCTTGACACATAATTAAAAACCTCCAATGTTTAGTCTCGCAACTAACATTTTATTTGATTTTTAATTGTGTGTCTATATTTTTATGTTTACATCGTGCATTTAATTATACAATATTCAAAAAAATGGTATTAACAATAATACTTATGAAACTAGAACCACTTCTTCTAAATCTATCACAAAAACAATACAAATACATAAAAGGCAAAGAATAGGGAAATACTATATAAAAAGTAAAAATGAGCTAATTTATGTATTGGTTAAAATCTACAAGAGATAATATGCAAGTTTTAATCAATTGTTTAAAAATAATGTTGACATTCATTTGAACGAATGCTAAAATTAAGACAATAAAACAATGCGTTTTATAAAAACAAATGGAAAGACCTAAACATGTGTAGGGACGTGTAGTAGACGTCCACAACTTCGTAGGCTAGACCAAATATAAAAATACAAAGGAGATAGGAAGAGATGAACAAAGAGCAAAAACTAAAACAAGAGAAGCGGTATCACACTAGTAGCATTAATAATAACAATAATAGTACTAGTAATACTAGCAGCAGTAACAATAAATGCAGCATTTAATAGTGGAATAATAGACACAGCAGTAAATGGAGCAGTAAACTATGCAGATGCACAGAAAAAAGAACAAATAACATTTGATGATTTAGATAAAGATATACAAGATATAGTAAATAAAATAGAAGATTATAATATAGGTGGAAATAACCCAGAACCAACGCCAATACCTTTACCACCAGTGGGAGAGGAACCGCCAGAAGAGGGATGGACAGTAGAAGAAGCAAAAGGACTAGTAGAAAGAGATGGTTTGAAAGCACATTTGGGAGAAAAAGTAGATTATAACCCAATAGGTGGAGGAACATGGAGAATATTCTACTATGATGATGAAGACCAAGGAAATGGAAAAGGATACTTTGGAGATGATGTAGGAACAGTATATTTGAAAAGGGATTATGATAGTGAATTAAAGACACAACTGGATAACTATACAAGTTACAACCCAACAGATAATGGAGCGATGATGAAGCAGATGAATCCAAAGTGGAGAGACAGCTCATATAGTAACATAGACAATATTAATGAACATTGTGTAGCATGGTTATGTGATGCTACACAATGGACATTATATAAAGTAGATGGAGTGGCTAAGTATGCAATAGGAACTCCAAGTGTCGAAATGTATATGAAATCGTTTAATATATATAAAGAAGATGATACAGCATTAATAAATGGAATACAAAGTTCTAATGGTTATGTGGTGGGAGCAAATGGTGGATATATGAATAATGGATATTATACTAAAGATAATGCAATAGAAGCGGGACCCAATAATATATATATGACAGCGGGGTATAACTACTATTGGTGGTTAGCTTCTCCATCGCATGGTCATGCTGCAAGTTTGCTCTATGTTCGTGGTGAGAATGCACTTTTGTATTATGATGGATATAGCCGAATGTTTGGCACATGCCCTATAGTTGCTTTAATTAAATAGAGAATTATGGAATTGTAAAAACTTTGTATATCCATATATCACAAATATAAGGCACTTCAACCTGCCTTATATTTTTTATACTCTTTCCTTTTTGCTTTCACCCCACCCAATTTACAACTTTTTCAAAAAATACTTGCAAATTTGCAATAAAATGATATAATTTTATACGAGGGAAATTATATTAATTTTCCTAAGTAATCACATGAAAAAGCCAAACTTAATATAAAAGGTATGACATAAAGTACGTAGGAAGGAATGAAATAAGAATGGGAAATATTGTAGTTTTAGACGAACTAACTATAAATCAAATAGCAGCAGGAGAAGTTATAGAAAGACCAGCATCAGTTGTAAAAGAAATGGTAGAGAATTCAATAGATGCAGGTGCAAAAAATATAAATATAGATGTAAAAAATGGTGGAATATCATATATAAGAATATCAGATGATGGAAAAGGAATTTCCAAAGAAGATTTAGAACTTGCTTTTGAAAGACATGCAACAAGTAAGATAAGAAAAGCAGACGACTTAAATGAAGTCAAGTCTATGGGATTTAGAGGAGAGGCATTGGCAAGTATTGCAGCGATTGCAAAAGTAGAAATGATATCTAAAACAGAAGATAGTGAAACAGGAAATAAAATAGTAGTTGAAGGTGGAGACATAAAGGAAATAATAGAAGTACGGTGCGCCTAAAGGAACTACAATAACAGTAGAAGAACTTTTCTTTAATACACCAGTAAGATACAAGTTCTTAAAAAAAGATTATACAGAAGCAGGATACATAGAAGATGTAATCACTAGGCTTGCTTTAGTACACCCAGACATTGTATTTAAGCTTACAAATTCAGGCAAAACGATAGTGCAAACAAATGGTGATGGAAATGTGAAAAATGTGATATATAGCATATATGGAAAAACAGTAGCACAAGCTTGTCTTGAAGTAGATTATGAATATGAAGGAATACATATAACAGGAGCAATAGGAAAACCAGAGATTGCAAGGTCAAATAGAGGAAATCAAATATTTTTTGTAAATAAAAGATATGTAAGAGATAAAGTATTATCAAACAGTGCAGAAAAAGCATATAAAGGTATGATACCAATAGGAAAGTTTGGATTTATTATATTAAATTTAGACATGCCACCAGCAGATGTTGATGTAAATGTACATCCAGCAAAACTAGAAGTAAGGTTTAAAGAAGAGCAAAAAGTTTTTAAAGCTTTATATCATGGAATACAGGACACATTGCTTAAAGCAGAGCTTGTTGCAAGTACAGAGACACCTATTACAGGTAAGTTTGAAAAAAATAATTACGAAGGAGAAATTATGGAAGAAGAACAAAAGTCAACAATATCAGGATTATTTAGAAAGATTGCAAAAAATGCAGACGAGTATGACAATGATAATTTAATCGAAAGTATTTATAGAAGTAAAAATGGGGATAAAGATGCTCTAGAAGAAGCTGGGTTTGGAGTAAAGCCACAGACTTCATTCAAAGAGGAAAATAATAATTCAGCAATGGTAGAGAAAGGACCTAATTCAATTGCAAACTATGAAGATAATAGTGGATTACCTACAAATGCTCAGCCTCAAAATAGTTTTTCACAAAATAATTTTGCAGCAAGTAGTAGAGAGCAAGAAACAACAAATACTTTTTCAACAAATCAAACAAATACAAGCGAGACTTCAAAAGATGATGTAATAAAAAATACTGTAAATGAATTTGTTCAAATGGGAAAGAACTTGACAGCAGAGCAAATAAGAGAAAAGATTGCTAAAATTGCGGCAGAAAATGCAGCAAAAAAGACACAAAATATAGAGAATTCTTATGGAAGACCAAATGAAAAAGTTAATGAGTACGATGTTCCAAAGAAAGAAGAAAATAATTTTGACCAATATGGCATTCCAAATAAAGAAGAAAACAATTTTAATCAATATGGAATACCAAAGAAGGAAGAAACAAGTTTTGACCAGTACAGTATACCAAAAGAAGAAACACAAAATAACGACTATGATATTTCAAAACAAGAAGATTCAAATCAATATGATCTACAAAATCAAGATAATGTAGAACAATATAGTGAAAACAAAGGAACAAATACAAATAATTTTGACGATACAACAAAAGATGCTATTGCAAGGGGAGTATATCAGCCGAGCACAAGTCCAAGTGATTGGTCATCACTTTATACGCTTACAAATAATACAGGTAATAATAGTAAAGTAGAAGAACCAAAATCTAATTATGATAGTAGTTATAGCACTAATTATGATACTAATACAAATACTGAAGAGCAAAAGCCAGGAGATGTGCTTTTGAGTGTATTGCAAAGTAGAGAAGAAGAAATACCAAGTGTACCAAAGGGACAATTTGATGATATGTATGCACAAATCTTTGGAAACAATAATGGAGCAAATGCAGAAGAAGGAAATGAAAAAACAGATCAAACAGATGCAAATGATATTGTAAATAACAATATGAATATATTTGAAACTTCAGAACAATTTGAAGGTCAAATACCTCACAAACTTCTTGGAATTGCTTTCCAAACATATATAATTCTAGAGATAAAAGATGAGTTATATATATTAGACCAACATGCAGCACATGAGAGAATAATGTATGAAAAAGTAAAACAAAATTATTATTCAGATACAGATAAAGATTCGCAACTTATGCTACTTCCAGACATTATCACTTTAACACATAAAGAAATGGATATAGCAAGAGAAAATATGGACAAGTTTGAAAAAGCAGGTTTTGTTTTAGAAGAATTTGGAGATAACACAATAAAACTTACAGGAGTTCCAAATATATGCTTAGACTTAGATACAAAAGAGTTATTCTTGGAAACACTAGATGAAATAAATACAGTTGCAAGAACAGCAAAACAGGAAATAGAAGAAAAGTTTATTGCAACAATTGCTTGTAAAGCAGCAGTAAAAGCTAATATGGCACTTACAAATGAAGAAGTAGAAAGCTTACTTAATGAGCTATTAAAACTTCCAAATCCATTTACTTGCCCACATGGTAGACCTACTGCGATAAAACTTAGCAAAATGGATATTGAAAAGAAATTTGCAAGAAGAAAATAAGGGGGATAAACAAATGACAACTTTAACAGTAATTAAAGCTATTGCACTTATAATATTTGCAGTAGCAGTTGCAGTTATATATCACAACACAAATGCGTATGAACCAACAAAAAGAATAATCTATATAATAGGCGGAACGATTGCAGTATATATAGTTACATCAATAATATGTACATTATCAGTAAATGGTATGAATGTAAAAAGTGAAGCGGCACTAGAAGATACATTGTCAGTTATGAAAATGATGTTTACACCAATCAATAGCATGATAGTACTTGCAACACTTGGTAATGTCTTTGGAAAGCTTAAAGATAAAGCAATGGAAACAGATAAAGCAGGAAAAGTAATCTTAATAATGATGATAATACTTATAGTAGTGCTTGTAGTTGAATCGAATTATGTAGGGGGATTTGTCCACAGCTTGTTGGTTTAATTCGAAATGTAATTAGCATATTACGTCGCCCTACTGCGTTTGAAATCAAATTAATGTACTGGTGTATGCCTCATTGATTTCAAACCTGTCTGGCTAGTACAAAGCGGCTGCTTTTTCGAATTAGAAAAGAAGGAGGAAAAATGTCTAAACCTAGAGTAATAGTAATAGCAGGACCAACAGCAGTGCGGTAAAACTGCGATATCAATAGAACTTGCTAAAAGAATAAATGGAGAGATAGTTTCAGCAGATTCTATGCAAATATATAAAGAGCTTGATATAGGCAGTGCTAAACCTACAAGAGAAGAGATGCAAGGGATTAAACATTATATGTTAGATTTTGTAGAACCAAATGAAAGGTATAGTGTAGCAGATTATAAAAAACAAGCGATAGCTTGCATAAATGAAATTCTAGCAAAAGGGAAGACACCAATAGTTATAGGTGGGACAGGGCTTTATATAAATTCACTAATTTATGGGATAGATTATTTAGATATAGGATTTGATGAAGAATATAGAAAAGAACTAGAGCAGAGGGCAGAGGTAGAAGGACTTGAAGTGTTATATAATGAAGCAAAGAAAATTGATTTAAGTGCTATGGAAAAAATTTCTATAAATGATAGAAAAAGAATTATTAGAGTACTTGAGATATATAAACAAACAGGGAAAACAAAAACTGAGATAGATATAAAATCAAGGGAGAATGAATTACCTTTTGATTATAAACTTTTTATAATTAATATGGACAGAGAAGTATTATATGAAAGAATAAATAAAAGAGTAGATATAATGATAGAACAAGGGCTAATCGAAGAAGTAAAAAATATTTTGAAAAAGTATAAAAAATATCCAACAGCAATGCAAGCTCTAGGGTATAAAGAAACCAAAGAGTATTTAGATGGGAAAATTACAAAAGACGAGATGATTGAAAAAATTAAGATGGAGAGCAGAAGGTATGCAAAAAGACAGCTTACGTGGTTTAGAAAAAATAAAGAAGCATTTTGGCTTGATAATACAGAAGGTGCGAAAGATAAAATTATTGATGAGATACTAAAGCTTAGTGCTTAGAAAGGATTTGAGAATGGACGATAATAAAAAAAGACAAATGCCAAAAGACAAATTAATTTTTATAGTATCGTTTGTTCTTGCGTCAATAGTAGTTATAAGTTTGCTTTCTAGTATTATACAACTGGCTATAAAACCTACAAATAGTTTTATGGTAGAAAATCGGAAAAATATACCAAGAAGAAACAACTTATGGATATATAGTAAGAGAAGAAAAAGTTTTGCAAGGTGAGAATTATAAGAATGGACTTTCAGAAATAAAATCAGAGGGCACGAAGGTTTCAAAAGGTGAAAATGTATTCATGTATTATGGCAGTAATGAAAAGAACTTAAAAGAGAAAATAGAAGAGTTGGACGTGGAAATAGGAAAGGCATTAGAAAATCAGACAGAAACATATTCTGCTGATATACAATTAATTGATAAACAAATAGATACTTATTTATCAAAAATGCTTTCAACAAATAAAAATCATGATATAGAAGAGTACAAGTCAAATATTTCAGAGGCTTTAATAAAAAAAGCAAAGATTGCAGGAGAACTTAGCCCATCTGGTTCATACATAAATAAATTGATTGAACAAAGAAGAAAATATGAAGAAGAATTAAATAATTCACAAGAGTATGTAAAAGCAGAAACAAGTGGTATTGTATCATATAGAGTAGATGGATTAGAAGATGAGCTAAAACCAGAAAACTTTGTAAATATGAATAAAAAGGTGCTAGAGGAGTACAATCTAAAGACTGGTCAGATGATATCTACGAGTTTAGAAGCTGGAAAGATTGTAAATAATTTTGAGTGTTATATTGTGACTTTTTTGGATTCAGAAGAGGCACAAAGTGCAACAGTAGGGAGTAGTATTACATTAAGACTGTCAGATGGTAGAGAAATAGATGCTGACATAGAATCTATTGTACTTCAAGAGAGTGGAGAGGTTATGATAGTTTTTAGAACTAATAAGGCAGTAGAGGACCTCGTAGCTTATAGAAAGATTTCAATTGATGTAATATGGTGGAGTTATACAGGTTTAAAAGTCCCAAATTCGGCAATAATAGAAGAGGGAGGATTAAACTATGTAGTTAGAAATAGAACGGGATATAACGACAAAATTATCGTAAATGTTTTAAAACAGAACAAAAATTATTCAATAATAACAAATTATACTGCCGATGAGCTTCGAGAATTGGGATATGATAATGAAGAGATTTATTCAAGAAAACTCATAGGACTGTATGATGAAATACTCGCCTATCCAAAGAAATAATGTTACAGAAATATTACAGAAACATTAAAAAAACATTACAAATATGAAAAACTATTGACAAATTTCAAGAAAAGTAAGATACTAGATATAGAAATTTACAAAGGAAAAATTGGAGGTTTAAAATCGATGGCAGGAAATACTTTAATGAACAAGTTTTGGAATTTCTTTGGGGTAGAACAAGAGGAAGATGATGAAGAATTAGAAAATTATAACCAAGAGTATGATACAGATGACGATGATGATTATGAAGAAGATAATAGAAGAATATTTGGAAATAGAAGAGGTAAAGTAGTAGACATTAATCAAGGTAATGCAGTAAAAATGGTTATATCACAACCAACTACTTTTGACCAATCAGAAGAGATTTGTCAATACTTAAAAGAGAGAAAATCTTGTATTGTTAATCTTGAATATGTAAATAAAGATGTAGCAAGAAGAATAGTTGATTTCATAAGTGGTGGCGTTTATGCTTTAAACGGGCATATACAAAAAGTATCTAATTCAATATTTTTAATTGCGCCAGCAAATTATGATATTGCTAATGAAATGGGAAAAGATGAAATAAAATCAAAGCTTTCAGTATCTTGGCTAAAGTAATTTAAGTGCGACTATAAAGGGCGAAATTGTTATTGGATTTCGTCTTTTTTGTTCAAGTAACTAAGGAGGAAGAAAAATTATGATAACACCATTAGACATTGAAAACAAAAAATTCTCTAAAAGAGTACTTAATCGGATACAGTACAGAGGAAGTAGACGATTTTTTAGATGAAGTAACTTTGGATTATGAGAAAATATATAAAGAAGTAAATGAATCAAGAAAAAAAATTGATAATTTAAATGATGAAGTTACAAAATTCAAGCAAATGGAAGAGACTTTGCAAAGTACTTTAGTTATGGCACAATCTACCGCAGAAGAAATGCAACTAGATGCTAAGACTAAATCAGATACTATGTTAAGTGATGCTAAATCTCAAGCAGATACGATTTTAAACGATGCTCAAACTAAAGCAGATACAATGCTAAATGAAGCAAAAGTTAAATCAGAGACATTATTAAATGATGCAAAAACTTCTGCTGAGTCTGAAATAGCAAGGATAAATGCAGATGTAGACAAAAAGCGTAGAGAATTAGAAGAAATGCAAAAACAATTTGATGCATTTAAAACAAATATGGAAGCACTTTTAACTTCACATATGGAAATTTTAAGGAATAATCATTAAACAAATAAAAAGAGCATGTAGTCTTTGGAAAGACCTTAGACTACATGCTCTTTT
>JAAVZQ010000189.1 GCA_022791735.1 Clostridia bacterium | reverse complement strand
TTGCTCAAATTACCACTACTGTCACCCCACCACAAGGTATATGTCAACGTGTCATTTGCGTCTTGGTCTGTTGCCATTGTTGTTACAATTATGGTGTCATTTGTATTAGTTTTTGCTGTTCCTGTTGGAGTACCGACTAAACACTGGAGCATAGTTCAACTGTGTATTTACTCCTGTTGCTTCGCTCATATTTTCGTTCCCGGCTTTATCAAAATTTTTTTAAGCTAAAAGCATTGAAATTACTAAGATTACAATATTTTATATTCATAAAAAGCATCATTTTTCCACATTCATATAAATTTACAATATCATCTTGAATGTCCATTATTTAACTTGATTTTCAGACAATTTCTTTACTTATTAAAGTATAAATGGTATAATTATAAATAATATTATTAATAAAAGAAAGAGTGATTTTAATGGTATATGAATTTGCAAAATATCCAGATGAAACATTAGTAGTTTTTTCTGATATTAGAAAGAAAGATAATGGTGATGAATATATAAGAGTTACATTTGAAAGACCAACTGAAAATGGTTTTGATACAGTAGTTTTTGAACTTCCTAGTTATGAAATTGTTGAAAAAGATGGCAATTATAGTGAAGCAGAAATTGCAGAATTTAGAGATACTGTAGAAAAAGGCGCTCACCTCTTTTTCAAATATGCCAGAGAAGGAGGTCTTAAACTTGCCTAATATTTTAGAAGTAATGCGGTTACAGAATATATTTTTGGTCAAATGAAATTAGCGAACCTGTACATGTTCATATTTCAAAAGGCAAACCAACACTTAACTCTACTAAAGTTTGGTTAACAAAATCAGGAGGATGTATATTAGCTAATAATAGTAACCATATTCCAGATAAAGATTTAAGTAGATTACTTGAAATTGTGCCATTGTACTATTTCAAAATAGTTTCAATGTGGAAAGAAAAATATGGTGAAGACGAAATTAAGTTTTATTGTTAATTGTATTGAAATATAATTTTATCGTTATACAAAACTATTGTGAAAGGCAAAAATGTTATGGTTATAATAATTTTGTCTTTTATTTTTTATAATAAACTATTATTGTTCTTTTTAATATGGTCAAAACGAATTTATTTATATCTGTAACAATTTTTACTTGTCGAAACATGTAATTTTATATGTAACATAGTTTAATTTCTCTAAATTTAATTTAAGAGCATACAAAAGAAACTTTTTGAAATATTAGCAAATTTTTGTTATATAAAATCTCTAAACCTTACTAATTTCAAGGTAAAATGGTTCTAAAAATTTTTGATAAAGCCGGGAACGAAAATATGAGCGAAGCAACAGGAGTAAATACACAGTTGAACTATGCTCCAGTTTTTAGTCGGTACTCCAACAGGAACAGCAAAAACTAATACAAATGACACCATAATTGTAACAACAATGGCAACAGACCAAGACGCAAATGACACGTTGACATATACCTTGTGGTGGGGTGACAGTAGTGGTAATTTGAGCAA
>JAAVZQ010000188.1 GCA_022791735.1 Clostridia bacterium | reverse complement strand
TTTAAGTCAAGTGAGGACATGTCAGAAATTCCAGATAAGAGCATAGATCTTATTGTAACATCTCCTCCTTATAATATAGATATTAAATATGGAAACACAACAAAAAATGGAAAAGTACTTTCTAGTAAAGGCACAAAATATAAAGATAATCTAGATGAAGAAGAATATAGAAAAATGCTTTTGCAAGTTTTTAATGAATGTAAAAGAGTATTAAAAGATGATGGTTCTATTTGGATAAATATCAAAAACAGATATAAAAACGGAGTTGTTCAAACACCTTCTTGGATTGAAAATTATTTTACTGATATGTTTTTGAAAAATGTTGTAATATGGAACTTTGATTGGGGTGGTTCGACTAACACAAGACTTGCTCCAAGATATGAATATGTATATTGGTATACAAAAGATTTGAACAAATATAAATTTAATTTAGACGATATAAAAATACCAGCCTTAAATTACAGACCAGATAGATATAAAACTCAAAACAAAAATCCTACTGATGTGTGGAAAATATCAATGGTTTCAGGTAACTTTGCCGAAAGGACTTCTCATCCAGCACAATATCCTGAAAAACTAATAGAAAGAATTATTCTTGCAGGGACAAATGAAAATGATATAGTATTAGATCCTTTTATGGGTAGCGGAACAACTGCAGCAGTTGCAAAAAAGCTAGGCAGAAATTATTTAGGATATGAGATTGTTCCTGATTATATAAATATATCAAATGACAGATTATCTAAAATTGAAATAGAGGAGGAAGTACATGATAAAATTAAATAATATCGAAGTACAATTTGGTGATTGTAGAGATTTAATTAAAAACATTCCTTCTGAATCTGTTGATTTGGTTGTAACATCTCCTCCTTATAATATTGGAAAAAAATATGGAAAATATACTGATAAAGTAACTCTTGAAGATTGGGAAGCTCTTATAAATGATGTAACCAAGGAAATATATAGAATATTAAAACCTAGTGGCAGTTTTTTTCTGAATTTATCTCCTATTCCCTATGGTAATGATAAAGAAATATTACCTCTTCCATTTTTAGGTTATAGCATTATGAAAAACAATAATTTTTTTATAAGGAATATTATTACTTGGACATTTAATAATATGCAAAATTGCACAAATAGATTATCTGGAAGATATGAAAATATCATTTGGGGAGTAAAAAACCTAAAGAACTACAAATTCAATTTAGATAATATTAGAATACCATATATAACAAAAAACGATAAAAGACTTACTGGTTCTGGTAGAAATCCTACTGATGTATGGTATTTTGATAGGATTAATAATATGGTAAAAAAGAAAAATAATTTATCTCATCCAACCATTTACCCTATTGATATGATTGAAAGAATTATAAAAATGTCATCAGATGAAGGCGATACAATTTTTGATCCATTCTTAGGTAGTGGAACATCAGTAATAGCGGCTGCAAAATTGAACAGAAAAGGGATTGGCTTTGAATTAGATCAAAAATATGAACAAGAAATAAAATCAAGAATAAAAAATGAAATAAAAATGGGGCTATAATATTATAGCTCCGCATTATATCTAAAAACATCTGAATTTAAAATAATTAATCTGGCTCTATTATTATAAGTTTCTTCATTGCTCTTTCCTGATTGATGTTCTAGAATACTATTCATTATACTTTTGAATTCTTCCAAAGAAAAAATTTTGTCACCTTTCCATTTTTCGTAATCATTTATTATTTCATTTTTTGTATGCTCATTAATTCTATAAAATTCAAAATCATTGTAGCTATATATACCAGAAAATCTTTTTCCAGATGTTGCACCATCTATCGCCCTATTAATAGGTGTAGAAACATCTACTGAATACTCATCTCCGTCAAATGTCTGCTTAAAATCCTTGGTTTTCGATAATCCTCCACATCCGAGGAAATGCACTCTTTTAAATCTTTCTAATTCAAATTCATTTAACTTTAAGTTATCAATTTTATAACCGCTTCCAGATATGCCTCCAATCGCTATATTTTTTGGAATAAATTCTAATTTACTTAAAAATCTATCAAATTGTTCTTTGTTCCATTGTCCATTAACTATTGGCATTAATACATCAACAGC
>JAAVZQ010000132.1 GCA_022791735.1 Clostridia bacterium | reverse complement strand
CCGTACATTTGGAATTCCGAAGTACTAACGCTCTTATTGTTTTCCCTGTTCTCCCCTTTTTAGCTTCTCTCTCTATTTCTTCTTTCATCACTTCTTCAATTTTTGAAGTAACTTGTTTCATGCCTTGTCCATCATTTGCATTTATTAACACTGTTTCTATACCTTTTGATTTAAAGTAACTTTGCCATTTTTTTGTTTCTTTTTCATCTGCTAAATCACATTTATTCAAAAGTATAATTTTCTTTTTATTTTTTATAATTCCTTGAATATCTGGGTTCTGGCTAGACATAGGTATACGTGCATCTAATATTTCTATAACTACATCTATTATTTTCATATCTTCTGCAATCTCTCTTTTTGTTTTCGCCATATGTCCCGGGTACCAGTTGATATTTGTACTATTTCCCATTATTCTCACCTACTTTCTTTTCAAAGGTATAAAATTTTATTTTTTAAAATTTATATTGATTTTTGTCTGCTCTTTCATCATATTGTCTATCATATTCTTTATTCTTATAAAACCAGTCTGTTTTCTTATCCACTGGATGTTCTTTTCTATTTTTATCTAATAACAAATCAAATAACACAAGTATAGGCAAAATTATACCTACAAATGAAATCATAAAGTCTGCATAATTTACATATGCATTTCCTGCTATAAGACTTGAAACTATATTAAACAAACTTGTTCCAAAATATAATCCATTACCTATTAGATAAATAATTCCACCCAATGTACTTCTTTTTACTACAAGTATCATTGAAACAAAAGTTAAAAATAATAGTATTATTTCAAAGTTTAAATCCATTGGCACTGTTATAAAATTCACACCTAAACTGTAACAAAATGAAACTACAATTCTAAACACCCAAAACATTGCCATAAATATTACAAATAAATATGTTGTTAAATTTTTCATAATTCCTCCATTTCAAAGCTTTTTTGCTTTTTCTTTCGTTTTTTCACATTTATTATTCTAACACAAACGCATTTTTTTATCAATAATGCACACAATATTTAAGAAAATTATATTAAAGGATTGTCAAAATGAATCAAATTATATATACTCCTAGTTCTAATATATCTAAACCTAGAAATAGAGTTAATAACAAAAATTTAAGAAAGAAAATCTTGTTTAAAGCCCAATTCATGATTATAATGCTTACTTTAATTAGTATTCTTGCATATTATATTTATTTTAGAATTGATATAATGAGGAAAGAAAAAATATCAAAAAATCTTGCCCAAAGTTTTGGCATAACAAAGATATATCAAGATAGCAATGATTATACTGCAACACGTTTAAATCAAGAAACTATTTCAACTGATGATAATGCATTTTCAGTAATTGGTCTAATAAAAATAGACAAGCTAAACATCTCATATCCCATACTAGAAAACATCAGCACAGATGCTTTAAAAATAGGTATTTGTCATTTCGATGGACCTATGCCAAACGAAGTGCGGAAATATGTGTCTTGCTGGACATAATTATAAAAATGATACTTTTTTTAGCAAACTTTCTAAATTAAAAACTGGAGATATTATTGAAATACGTGATAATAAACGGTGAATTTATAAATTATAGAATTTATGAAGTTTCCAAAGTAAAACAAGATAACACAAAATCTTTAAGTCAAGATACTAAGGGTACAAAAATAGTCACATTAGTAACTTGTGACGATATAAACAATAAAATTAGATATATAGTTAAAGCTAGAGAGATTAAATGAATGTAGGGACGACAAAAGTCGTCCATTTTTATAAATAAGTATAGCTCGTCCCTACTATATTTAATATATTTTATACATTATAATCTCTAACTTTTTTATAAGTGTAAACTGCAGCAACTACGCATGCTCCAATCAATACCCACATACCTGTATCATTTGCACCTGTTTTTGGTAAGCTTGTAGTATTTGTAGTATTTGTAGTTTTGTTATTGCTAAGGTTACCAATTGGTGTAGTTGATGGTGTAGGTGTAGGAGTTGATGTAGGTGATGGTGTTGCTGATACTTGTGGAATAGTTCCTACTATATCACCAATATCATTAGTAGGTGCAGGTGTTTCAGCCATATTTACTGTTGATATTCCGCAAATGAATGCAACTACCAATAATGTTAATATAACTTTACTTAATAATTTTAAATTTTTCATAGTAAGTCTCCTTTATATCTATAGTATTTAACTTTATACTAATATTTATACTACACTTTCGAATTTTTTTCAAGTGTTTTTTCAAAATTTATTATGTCATTTTTATTACAAAAACATTTCAATTGTTTTTCTATTAATCAAAATCATCATAAGATGCTCGTCTCTTGGCTTCTTTTCTTGATCTTCTTGATGGTTTATCATAATCGTCATCATCTGATTTGATTTTGAAAATAACAATTATAATAGCTATTATAAGAACTACAATAACAAGTCCCAATACCATTTTGCCTTTTGTACTTCCAAAAAAGCTTTCATTCTCTTCTTGCTTATCATCTGGATTACTTACTACCTCAGCTATTTTAGTTACTGTAATTTGATATTCTGTTTCTCTTTCATCTTTAGTAAGCTTTATTGTTATAACGTTTTCTCCTTCTATTAAGTCTGTATTTCCTATTATTTCTATATTTGCATCTTCAATATTCGCAATTGCATTTACTTGTACTAGATCTAAATTTACAACAGATGTTGTATATTCAAATATACCTTCATCAAAAAATGGTGATAAAACTGCACCTACTACTTCAAGCGATGTTAATCTTAGCTCTGCATTTTCATCTGGTGTAGGTGTAGGTTCTGGTGTAGAGGCTGGCCCCTCTTCCCTAAAAATTGTCACTGCAACATTTCTTTTTGTTCCATTTTCCGCTGTTACTGTAAGAGTAAATTTATTTGTACCTGGCATTAATTCCTTAGTTCCTGTACCTGCAACTTTTGCTTTTGAATTAGAAGTCGTTGCTTTAATTACAACTGACGTTTTATCTGCTGGCACAGTTTTTGTTGAATTTAACTTGTAGTTTTCTCCATCAATCGTAACAGAACTTAAAGTTGTATCTGATGCTTTACTATTATTATTTGTTTGCTTTTTTTCATTTACAACAACTGTTACTGATGTATTTACTTGTGTTGTAGCACCACTTTCATCTGTAATATCTCCTGATAATATAATTGTCTTTGAACCAGTTGTTGATGTATCTAAAGTTAATTTTTCAGTTTTTGACTCATTATTTAAATTAGGTGTAAATCCTACATATGTTCCACCTTTTACTCCTGTACCACTCGCTTTTAAATTCCAAGATGCTGCATTAATATTTATGTTTATTGTTACATTATCTCCTACTGACGCAGGATTTTTGCTTGCCTTAATACTAGCTGATGCACCTTTTACATTTGATAGCATTGAAATAGCAAATATCAAAAATAGTGTAAGTAATAAAATTTTTAAAGTTTTTTTCATTTGAAATCTCCTTTTTGCGACATGTATATATGTTTGCCATTAGTCGCATTATTTTTATATTATTGCTAAAGCAACAATGTTCCTTTAGTACTCATCCGAAATCTTTGATTTTGATGATGTGTCAGATTCTTATAATGTTATGCTTCCTGTTCCTAATAAATATTTTTGTACTGCAAATATGTCTCCTGAATTTATTGAGCCATCTCTG
>JAAVZQ010000131.1 GCA_022791735.1 Clostridia bacterium | reverse complement strand
TTTTTTTAAAAATATGTAGATTTTTGTTTACTTTTTTAGAAAGTTAATATACAATTGTAATAGAAAACAAAAGAATATAGAAAGGAGCTTTTTGCTCATGAAAATTTTGATGCTTACATGGGAATACCCACCTAGGATTGTTGGCGGTATTTCTAAGGTTGTATATGATTTATCAGGAAGGTTAATAAAAGACCGGACATGATGTAACTGTTATAACATATAGAGAGGGGAATGCACCATATTTTGAGATAGATAAGGGTGTAAAAGTATATAGGGTTGACAATTACATGATAAATCCAAATAATTTTATAGATTGGATAATGCAACTTAACTTCAAAATGATAGCAAAAGCTGGAGAGTTAATTTCAAAAGAGGGGAATTTTGATATAATTCATGCACATGATTGGCTAGTTGCATATAGTGCAAAAGCAATAAAAGATGCATATAATATCCCAATGTGTGCTACGATACATGCAACAGAAAGTGGAAGAAATAGTGGAATTCATGATGAAGTACAAAGATATATAAATGATACAGAGTGGATGCTTACTTATGAATCTTCAGAAGTAATAGTAAATAGTAATTATATGAAGTGTGAATTACAAAGGCTTTTTGGACTTCCATTTGAAAAAATAAGTGTAATACCAAATGGAATAAATATGAATATGTATAACGGAATTGAGAAAGACTATGAATATAGAAGAAGAGTTGCATCTGATAATGAAAAGATAATAATGTATGCAGGAAGGCTTGTTTATGAAAAGGGTGTACAAAATCTTATAGCAGCTGCACCAAAAATTCTTTCTGGATATCATGATACAAAATTTGTAATTGCAGGTAGTGGAGCAATGAACAATGAGTTAAAAGCTCAAGTAGATTATTTAGGAATAGGAAATAAAGTATACTTTACAGGACAGCTTAGCTATAAAGATTTATGCAAAATGTATAAAGTAGCAGATGTAGCAGTTTTTCCAAGTACGTATGAACCTTTTGGCGTTGTTGCAATAGAAGCTATGTATGCAGGAATACCAACAGTTGTATCAGATATAGGTGGATTAAATGAAATAGTAGAACATCGGAATTGATGGTATGAAATCGTATGCAGGAAATGCAAATTCGATTGCTGATTCTGTACTTTCTGTATTATATGATCATAAATTAGCTGATAATATTTCAAAAAATGCAAAAGCTAAAGTAAAGAGTTTATATAATTGGAATAAGATTGCACAAGATACACATTTTGTTTATCAAAAAGCTATATGTCAGACAATGGCAGAAAAGCAGAAAAATCAAATTGCACAAGAAAATGCAAGAAAGACCAAAAAGGTGAAGACAAAAGGTACTCTTCTTACATTCAGAGGAAGAGAAGCTTTGGCATAGGGGGATGTTAATATGAACGTATATGATACAGCAAATAAATTAGCACAGGAACTTAAAACTAGTACTGAATATTTAGATTATAAAAAGATAAAAGAGGAATTAGATAGAAGCCCAGAGGTAAAGGCAAAAATTAGGGAATTTGAAGAGAAAAGATATTCTGTACAATTAGAGGCTTTAAAAGGAGAGGAACAAGAAAAATCAAAATTAGAAGAAATGCAAAAAATATATATTGAACTTATGCAAGATGAATTAGCTAGGACATATTTTGAGGTTGAACTAAAGTTTAATGTGCTAATTGCTGATGTAAACAAAATTATTGCAGAGTCAGTTCAAGATGTAATAAAATAGATTATAGAATATTCCTCAGCATAGTTTACTGAGGAATATTCGTTTACGTAAATTTTACACAGTTGAGTTTAAAAAAGGGAGCTTGCAAAATGAATAAAAAATGGCAATATATTGAAAATGATATAGAACTTGCGAAAAAGATATCGCAAAAATATGGAATAGGTATGTTAACAGCTGGGGTGCTTGCAAATAAAAATTTAACAGATGAAGAACTAAAGATATTCTTAGAACCTACAAGAGATAATTTTTATGATCCATTTTTGCTACCAGATATGGAAAAAGCGGTAGATAGGATTATAAAAGGGATTGAGAGCAAAGAAAAGATATTAATATTTGGTGATTATGATGTAGATGGAATAACAAGCACAACAGTTCTAAAGAAGTTCTTAGAAGAAAGAGGATTGGATGTAGGGTATTATATACCAAATAGATTAAAACAAGGATATGGCTTAAATAAGGAGGCAATAAAGCAGATTGTAGACCAAGGTAATACTTTGATGATAACTGTTGATTGTGGAATTTCAGGTATAGAAGATGTAGAGTATGCAAATAGTCTTGGAATAGATACAATAATAACAGATCATCATGAACCATTAGATATTCTGCCAAAAGCTATTTCTGTAATAGATCCTAAAATTGAAAGTAGCAAATATCCATTTAGAGAGCTTGCAGGAGTTGGAGTGGTGTTTAAAGTAATACAAGCACTTTCTATGAAGCTTGGGCTAGATGCTAAAGAATATTTAAAATATTTAGATTTAGTGTGTCTTGGTACAATATCAGATATAGTTCCGCTTGTAGATGAGAACAGAGTAATAACAAAACTTGGTTTAAAATTAATTGAAACACATAGAAATACTCGGATTAAAGGTTTTGATTGAGTCTTGTGGATTTAAAAAAATAAATTCTGGGCTTGTTTCATTTGGACTTGCGCCAAGAATTAATGCATCTGGTAGGATGGGGTTTGCAGAGGATGCCCTAAAACTATTTATTACAGATGATTTAGGTGAAATTAAAGAACTTACAAATAAACTAAATGAATACAATAGAGAAAGACAAGAAACAGAGAAAAATATTATAAAAGAAGCAATAGAAGAAATAGAAAAAGAAAATGAAGATAAGAAAAATATAATAGTTGTTTCAAAAGAAGGATGGCATCATGGAGTAATAGGGATAGTGTCTTCAAAAATAACAGATATGTATTTAAAGCCTAGTATACTTTTGTGTGAAGAAGAAGGAATGTGCAAAGGTTCTGGAAGGAGCGTACAAGGGATTGACTTGCATGAGGCTTTAAATAATGTAAGTCAGGATTTAGAAAAGTATGGCGGTCATGCAATGGCGGTAGGTGTTTCGGTAAAAAAGGAAAACTTGGAAAAATTTAAAGAAGATATTAATAAATATATAGAAAAATTAAATATTGAAGATGTAAAGCCAGTACTTAATATTGATATGGAGGTAGCTTTAAAAGATATATCTATAAATGAAATAAAAGAATTAGCAAAGCTAGAGCCATATGGGGAAGCAAACGATATGCCATTATTCATAATTAGGAATTTGAAGATAGAATCAATAAGGGCAATCACAGAGGGAGCACATCTAAAACTTAGACTTAAGAGCGAAAATGCATATATAGATGCAATAGGCTTTAATCTAGGGGAATATGTAGATGATTATAGATTAGGCGATAAGGTGGATATTGTGGGAAATCTAGAGATAAATTCGTATAATGGTATGGAGAGTATGCAGATTAATTTGCGCGATATAAATAAGTCGTTGTAAAGATATATATTACAATTCATGGATTTAAGTAACGTTTGTCTGTGGGCGGAAAGTTATCTATTATTTTTTTCGAACACCTTGGTGTCGTAACCTCCAACCTGTACGCTACTATGTAGCTTAAAATGTCGGTTACTCCATTTCGCACTCGCTTTCGCTCGTTTGGTCGCTTACGCGGTGTTACTCAAAAATAATAGATAACTTCCCTACACAAACTTTAAGTTTAATTAGCCATGAATTGAAAGGAGATAAAGTATGCAAGAAGAAATAACAATCTACGATGTAATTAATACTTTGAAAAAGAATAGAAAAAAAGTGAATTCAAAATTAATTTTGAAAGCATATAATTTTGCAAAATCTAAACATGATGATCAAAAGAGGCTTTCAGGCGAAAGTTATATAATACACCCTATGCATGTTGCAGCAATTTTGTCTGATATAAATTTAGACGATGCAACAATTTGTGCTGCACTTTTGCATGATGTTGTTGAGGATACTGATGTAACTAGAGAAGAGTTAGAAAATGAGTTTGGTAAAGAGATTAGCGACATGGTTGATGGTGTTACCAAACTTGGTAAACTTCAATATACAACTAGAGAAGAACAACAAGTAGAAAATTATAGAAAAATGTTTCTTGCAATGGGAAAAGATATAAGAGTAATACTTATTAAACTTGCAGACAGACTTCATAATATGAGAACATTAAAGTTCCTAAAAAGAGAAAGACAAATAGCAAATTCAAGAGAGACTATGGATTTATATGCTCCTCTTGCAAATAGACTTCGGAATGTATTCTTTAAAGTGGGAGTTAGAGGATTTGGCATTTAAGTATTTAGAACCAGAAGAATATAGAGAGATAGTAGAAGGTCTAGATGAGAAAAGAGAAGAAAGAATTGCGTTTATTGAAAAGATAGAAGAGCAAATTAGGTTAGAGCTCAAACTTCAAAGAATAGATGCACAAATAACAGGAAGAGCAAAACATATTTATAGTATATATAGAAAAATGCAAAGAGATAATATTGGATTAGACCAAGTATATGACTTGCTTGCACTTAGAATTATAGTGAATTCTGTAAAGGATTGTTATGCAGCACTTGGTGTTGTGCATGACTTATACAATCCGATGCCTGGAAGGTTTAAAGATTATATAGCTCTTCCAAAGGCAAATATGTACCAATCACTCCACACTACATTAATTGGACTAAATGGTACACCTTTTGAAGTACAGCTTCGTACTTGGGATATGCATAGAATAGCTGAATTTGGTATTGCCGCACACTGGGCGTACAAAGAAGCAAACAAAACAAAAAAGACAACTGTTAAAGTAGAAGAAGACAAACTTTCATGGCTTAGGGAAACATTGGAGTGGCAAAAAGATGTTGCAGATCCTCAAGAGTTTTTAAATACCTTAAAAACAGAGCTTTTTGAAGATGAGGTATATGTATTTACTAAAAATGGGGATATCAAAGTTTTGCCAAAGGGCTCTACCCCAATTGATTTTGCATATAACATACATACTGATGTAGGAAATCAGATGACAGGAGCCAAAATCAATGGAAAGATGATGCCTATTATAACAAAGTTAAATAATGGTGATATTGTTGAAATACTTAGGTCAGATAATCCAAAGGGACCAAGCCGTGATTGGCTAAAATTTGTACAAAGCTCAAGTGCTAGAAATAAGATACTTCAATGGTTTAAAAGAGAAGATAGAGAAGAAAATATTGAAAAGGGTAAAGACCTGCTTCAAAGAGAAATTAAAAGAATAGGTATGCATGAAGAACAGCTATATAAGCAAAATTATTTGGAGGCTTGTATGGATAGATACAAATTTGGAAGCCTTAATGATATGTATGCTGCAATAGGTTTTGGTACGATTACAGCAGGAAAAGTTATTTCTAAACTTTTATTTGAATATAGAAAAGAGCACGAGGAAGAAGGAATTGAGGAGAAGATAGAAGAACTTGCTACTAGAAAGAGAACTCATGAGAAAAGCAATAAATCAGGTATTATTGTAAAAGGTATAGACAATTGCTTAGTTAAGTTTTCTAAATGTTGTAATCCACTTCCAGGAGATGAGATAATTGGCTATATTACAAGAGGTAGAGGAGTGTCCGTTCATAGAAAGGACTGTGTAAATATAAAAGATTTATTTCAAGATGAGGCTAGGATAATTGATGTTGAATGGTGTGAAGAGGAAAAACAAATTTATAAAGTTGATATCGAGCTTAAGTCAAATGATAGAGATGGGCTAGTTGCAGATATTGCAAGAGAGATGAACAATCTTAAGGCAGCTATGATTTTGATTAATTCTAGGGTAAGTAAAGATAGAATAGTGACAACGAATATGACAATTGAAGTTGAAAGCTTAGATGAATTGAACAAGATAATGAGAACTTTGAGGAAGATTGATAGTGTATATGAGGTAAATAGGAAAAAATAAAAAATCGCACAAAAATTACAGCTTCAAATATCGTTTGTCCTGCAACGGGTAGTTATTAATAATTACAAGAAAACCTCACCACTATAAGCAAATGTAATTCGCTATGCTCAAACATTTGCTAAAGTGTAGGAGTAATCTTGATAATTATTAATAGAACTACCCTGCGCGGACCTTAGGTTTATCTAGCTGTAATTTTGTACGATTTGGAAAGGGAATATACAAATGATATTAAAGAGGTTGAAGATAGAGAGTACTACTGAAAGTTATACAAATTGTTATATAATTGAAGATGAAGATATAAAAGAAGCAATGGTGATAGATCCAGCAGGAGAGCCAGAGAAAATAATAGAAACTTTAGAATTGCTTGATACAAAAGTAAAATATATATATTTAACTCATTGTCATGCAGACCATACATCGGGGCTAGAAGAAGTAAAAAAACAAACTGGTGGTACGATTTTAATATATAGGACAGAATATGATAATTTAAAAAATCCAGATGTAAATTTAAGTTACTTAATTGGAATGAAAAATGTGGAAATAGATGCAGATGCAAGAGTGGATGATGGAGACAAATTGCATGTTCGGAAACTTAGAATTTACAGTAATTCATACTCCAGGGCATACATGTCGGAGGAAGCTCTTTATACTTAGAAGAGCATAAGCTTTTGTTTACAGGCGATACTCTTTTTAAAGGGACATATGGCAGATGTGACCTTCCAACACGGAAGTGAAAAAGATATAATGAATTCTATTAAAGATAAGCTTTTAGTTTTACCAGATGATATATTCTTTTATCCAGGACATGGAGAACCACGGTATGCTCATAGATGAGAAAAAGTTATATATGTAAAGAGGGATAATAATGCTAATTAAAGAAGTTGAACCGATAACAGAAGTTGGAACTAATTTATTAGGGAAAGAAAATGCACAAGAAGTTATAGCTAAAGTTATTGAATTGCCATTACAAAAAGCGTGTAATATATTTTTACGAAAAGGAATAGAAACAGTAATGAGTAGTGCTAATAAGAAGAATGTTTTACAAGAAGGAGAAAAGCCAGTAGAAAGAGAAGATATTGCTATAAGAAATATGCAGATTGGAGCAAAAGAACCGACATTTGATGATGTAGGTAAGGGATATGCTTGGATAATGATTAATTTTGATACATTATCTGATGAAAATAAAGATTGGTTATTTGATTTAGAAGCAAGGAAGGGACAAAATGGAGAGCATATAGGGGGAAAAGCGATTTGGTTTGTGCAACCATGTGTGTTTGGAGATATAGAATATTCATTACGTGTAGGAAAAATTAGTTATGATTTTGTAAGGCAAGTTATGCCAGAAAGTAATATACCACCAGATGTTCAAGTGGACCAAAGATTGGCTGAATTTGAGAAAAGACATACAATAGTAGGTTATAATTGGCGGAATATATCCGAAACAAATGGTAGCTTTACGCATGCCTGTTAGTGAACAGTCTACTGTTGAAGAGGTAGAAGAGTATTTTGCTAGTTTTGCGGAGGTTTTTAAAGAACAAGTAAGGATAAAAGAAGAAAATGCACAAGAGAATTCAGGAGAAGAAAGATAAAATATTGGAGGAATAAAATGAAGGCTACAAATAATGCAAGAAAAGGAGCGATAATTTGTGCAGCTATAGTAATAATTGCTTTGATAATGATATTAATAGTAAATAGTGTACCAGATGGTGAAACAGGTACACTAAATAGTGCTAATAAATTAATGAGTTATGTTGGTACTAGTAATGGCACAGTAGAAATGCCAATGTGGAAGGTAGTATGCTATATTATAGTAGGAATATTAGCTTTATTAGAGATAATAATTAATTTTGTAATGTGCCGTTGCCATAATTGCGGAAGGCATATCTGGTATATGAACATATTTATGATGTATTGTCCATATTGTTCAAAAAGTTTGGATGTGACAAAAGAATAAGAAAATATATTAAATGCACATGTGGATGCCTCGAAATCTTTGATTTCGTTAACGTTCAATTTTTCATATATATTCATAATTTCGTCCATGAAAGCATATCCTTAAATGGATAAGGAGTTAGTATGAATATTGCGGTTATAAATATTAGAGATATTATAAAATGGGCTATTATTTTAGCTTTCATAATTATTATAATTGTATCTGGCATAATATTGGTAAAAGGAAAAGATAAATTAAAAGATGTAGATGAGGCAAGTGCTGAAGAGGATTCTTCATTTTTATACTATATTGATACAGAAATACCACTTATATCAGAAAAGGAAGAAAAACCAAAAAAGCCGAGAAAGGAAGTAAGTAGTCGTTCTAAAATTTTAGATACCCAGCTTGCTATGTTATATAATTTAGATGAAGATAAAGAAAATGAGGAAGTTTTGCTAGGGCAAAATGATGGAGAATTAGATGAAAATCAAGAGGAAGCGGAACCTGAGAATAAAAGGGTAGAAGGAACAGAAGCTGTAGAAACTAAAGTAATAACAGAAAAAAATATAGAGGCTTCATTTACAGATGAACAGAATAATATACAAGTTAAAAATCAATCTAAATATGATGTTAAAGATTTAATTACAAATTCAAATTATGAGATAAAAAATAAAAATAAGGTAATTATATATCATACACATACATGTGAAAGCTATACTTCTAGTGATAAATATTCGTATGAAATGACAGGGGCATATAGGACAACAGATTTAAGCTATACAGTTGCAAAAGTACGGAGATGAATTAGAGGAATGCTTAAAACAATATGGCAAAACAGTAATTCATGATAAAACTTACCATGATTATCCGTCGTACAATGGCTCGTATGATAGGTCTTATGTGACATTATCAAAGATATTAAAAGAAAATCAAGATGGAGAAATTGCAATAGATTTACATAGAGATGCAGTTCGGAAGTACAAATCAGTATGGTCCAAGTGTACAAATTGGAGAGGATAAATGTGCACAACTTATGTTTGTTGTGGGCTCTGATGGTGGAGGACTTACTCATCCAAATTGGAGAGAAAATTTTAGTTTTGCAGTAAAAGTGCAAAAAAAGGCAAATGAGTTATATCCTCGGCTTATTTAGACCTATAATTATAAGGGATTCGAGATACAATCAAAATTTGACTAGTGCAGCAACAATTATAGAAGTCGGTGCAACAGGAAATACACTGGATGAATGCATGAATAGTATGAAATATCTAGCAAAGGTGTTTGATGAAGTAATGAAATAATTAGGCAATGCAACTAAAAAAGCATTATCTTGTCTGTTTTGACTAGATAATGCTTTTTGGGCAAAAATAATTATTATTCCATTTTTAGTTTGTTCTTTTGCTATGCTGTGTGAAAATTTGTTTTTGATACTAAATAAGAAAAAATTATAATAAGTAGAGCAAGTAATTAAGTTGAAGTTTACTTGCTCTTTATGATATAATCAAAACACAATATAGTAATTTGTAAAGGAGATGTTATTTTATGGATAATAAGAAAAAAATAGTAATAGGAGTTGCGATTTTAATTTTATTGGTAACTATTGGAGGAGTAATTTACTATACTATTTATAAAAATGTTACTGATAGAGAAACCTTTGATGGAAAAACAGAAAATTTGGGTAATATTCCAGTAGATACAACAAATAACAGTTTTGATTTATATAATAGTAAAACCGAATATATTGGCAACAATAGTAATGTAAGTAAATTGCTTGAAAGACTTGAAATATATGAATTAGGAAATTATACGATAGAACTAAAAACAGATATAGAACCTTATGCTTTAATAATAGAATTTAATGATATTAGGTTAGATGAAGAAAAAGTCAATGAAAAAATGAATATGTATTCAAAAATATTATTAGCATTAATTAATAATGCTGATGAAATACACTGGAAAATTAATGATGTTGAAAAAGGAATAGTAACAGTAAGTAATATTGACATTGATAATATAAAAAATTATGGTGAATCATCAGAAAAACTACATTCATTATTAATAAATATTGGTTATTATCAATAATACAAATTACAATCTGAAAGTGAGATGAGAATGTGGGATTTGATTTAGGTCATACAATTAGTTCAGTATCAAAACTTGCTTTACGAACTAAAAGAAGAATTGATAAAAATAACGAGTCAAATATAAAAGTTTATGAATTATGGTT
>JAAVZQ010000187.1 GCA_022791735.1 Clostridia bacterium | reverse complement strand
TCTATTGGTATTAAAAACTCTGTTACTCCATCATGATAAAGTTCAATCTCAGGCAAGTCCCTAAATCTATACTTACAATTCGGGAAAAATTCTTTATAAAATGTATCTATTGTTTCTTGTATATCTTTAGTTTCTTGAGAATTTATCCTAAGCTGTATCCATTTACTTTTGGGTATTCTTTTTTCTTGCATATTACCTATTTTCTTTTCATACAATACCCAATATGCTTTTACATACATTCTATCCTCATCTTGATATTCAGCTATTGCTATACTAGGTGGTTCTCCATACTTAATAGTATTTTCTTTCAGGAATTTTGGTGCAGCTTGTTTTATGTTTTGGCTATCTGTCAGTATGTAATTCCCATATAAATGCATTTCTTCTTTTTCTACTATTTTGTATTCAATATTTTTATTTATTTCATATTCTTCATTAAAATGTAATTTCGTAAATAACTTTAATTTTTCTGGGCTTTCTTTTGCTTCTTTTGGTTTTATTCCATGAAATTTCTCAAATGCTCTTGAAAATGCTGTGGGATTGTTATATTGATATTTTACTGCAACATCTATTATCTTTGCTTTATCTAAAAACAGGTCTTGTCCTGCATTTGATAGTCTTCTATTTCTTATATATTCTGAAAATGATATGTTTGATATTACTGCAAAAATTCTTTGAAATGTATATTCGCTCATCCCTATCATTTTAGAAATAGTTTTTATCTCAATCTTTTCTTCTAGATGATTTTCTATATATTCAATTATTTTATTAAGTTCTTTATATATATTCAATTTGTTACTCCTGTTTTATCTACTATCTTCTCTATTTTGCCGTCTTTTACATAAATGATTTTGTCTGAATTTTCAATTGTTGATTTTCTATGTGCAATTATGATGACTGTACTTGTTTTTGATATTTTGTCTATTATATTTTGTATCATTTTTTCTGTTTGGAAGTCCATATTTGAAGTTGGTTCGTCAAATATATAAAAATTTGCTTTGTGCAGAATTGCTCTTAAAAACGCTATTACTTGAAGTTCTCCATAAGATAGTTTTGAAAGCTTTATCTCTGTATCTAACCCTTTATCTAATTTGTTAAATACATTTTCTACAC
>JAAVZQ010000144.1 GCA_022791735.1 Clostridia bacterium | reverse complement strand
TGTTCAAGAGAGAGACTAACTGGGAGAAAATCGAACATGTTAGAGATATAAAAATAAATGAAGTATATTAAAATAAAGAGCAGTAAATCAAAACTGCTCTTTTAAAATATTCATAATAAATAATTAGAATTTCCAGCTTAAAATGTCATTTGTCCTGCAAACGGGTAGTTATCTATGATTTTTTCTAACACCTTGGTGTCGTAACCTCTAATCTGTACGCTACTACGTAGCTTACAATGTCGGTTACTCCATTTCGCACTCGCGGTTGCTCGTTTGATCGCTTACGCGGTGTTATTTAAAAATCTTAGATGGAACTACCCTGCGCGGACTTTAAACTTCAATAGCTGTAAATTGAAACTATTTTTTCTTAAACTTACTGATTTGTATGCTTGCAATTGGTATCAAAATCACTATGTATGGAATTATATATCTTGACTTAGCTTCCCACAAAATATGGAATAAAAAGCCTCCTATAAATATTGTAAGCAAGAATATTATATCAAGAGATATATTCTTTCTATTTTGAATAAGGACAACCAATGTACATACTGAGGTAAGAACTAATAGCATCTTTTGATAGAATAGAAGTGATTCTGTCATACCTTCTAAAAATTCATATGGACCAATAGCATTAACTCTTACAGCAGAATACGTATTTTCTGTCCACATAGAAGTTATTTTATCTATATAGAACTTAAATGTATATCCAGGATTTTTAACAAAATATTGTAATCTTTCTTTTATTTCTTCTTTATACTCATCTTTAGCTGCATCGCTATTTTGTAAGGCGTATTCGCCTCTTTCTTCTTTGTACCAACCATTTGCTCTTGGACCTTCTTCCATAGCCATAAGTATATAACTTATGTTAGGGTATTCTATATTAGGATCAAGATGATATTTCTTCAAATATAAAGTTTTAATCATACTAGAAGGCAAAATAGTAATAATAATATATAGTAAGATTATCAAACCTTTAATTACATTTTCTTTACGTTCATTTTTGGTAAACTCATGTATAAAGTCTAGGACTAAATATATAACAGTTGCGATAACAAATATTAAACTATTCATCCTAAACATAAATGCAAAAGAAGAACAAATTGCCCCAAAAATCGACCATTTTTTGGTCTTGGTTTCGACATATTTCATCATAAAATACACAGAAAGCAGACATAGAGCTAGCGCAGGCCAGTCACCATAAATAAAAGTTGCTACCATAGGAAGGGTGACAAAGGTTAAAATTAAGAACAAAAATAGCGGCTTATTTGGTTTATTGCGAAAGCAACAAGGTTCTGGGGTACCGCACCCACAGGCTTTGCCTGTGAGGTGGGTCAGGTTCTTATATTTCTTAGAAATATGACAAGTTATGAGATATAGAGAAATGACAGATAAAATATTAAACATGACATTAAATCCTCTAATGAACTCAGGCCTAGCGATATTAAACATTTTAAGGAATATACTAAATAGAAATGCTAGAGGAATTTGTTGGTGGTACATCTGCATATATGTACGAATAGGTAATCCTGCATAAAAATTTATGCTATCTAACATACTTTCATCATTTCGATAAAAAGCTGTGGCAATATCACAAATAGCTCCGTTATCACCGATATTATATGGAAGTACAAAAATTACCCATAAAAGACTAAATAATATATATACACCAATAGCTACTCCAAATAAAATTTTTCTAAGCTTCTTTTTCTTTTCGGGGTTTATATCATTATATAAATGTTTATCTATAAAATAAGCCAAGGCAAATATGGCTATTCCAAGCAAAATAAAACTTAGCACATAAAGAGGATTATTAAAACTAATTGTAACAAGTTCCCAAGTGTCCATTCTTGTGCTAAATAGTATGTTTAAAACTACAATTAATAATAAAAATAGAATTCCTAAAAAATATACAAGTTTTTTCATATGCTCCTCCAAAAATATTATTATGGTAAAAGTATACCATTAAATAGTAAAGAAAACAAGCATATAAATTGACAAGCATGAATAAAGTAATATATAATAGAGTTTAAATAAAGAAAGAATTGGTAATAAATATGAAGAATTTAAAGAATATACATATACTTATAATCGTTTTAGGAATTTTATTTTTGGGTATAACCATATTTCATGAAAATATGTGGTTTGATGAAAGTTATACTGTAGCAATTGTAAATCATAGTTATTCAGAAATATGGGAAATTGGTGGAAATGATGTACACCCAATATTTTATTACTTTATATTAAAAACAATAAGTCTTATTTTTGGTTCAAATATATTGGTATTTAGAATATTTTCGTTAGTTCCGCTTGCAATACTTGCAATCCTTGGATTTACACATATAAGGAAAGACTTTGGAGAAAAGTGTGGGATTATTTTCTCATTTTTGATATTATTTTTACCAGAAATGACAAGATATGCTGGAGAACTTAGAATGTATTCATGGGCGATGCTATTTACAAGTCTTACAGCAATTTATGCATATAGATTATATAAACAAAAATGTAAAGGCAATTTGCCTCGGTGCTATATGTCCACCTGAAGGTTTAAACTCAACATTATTAAGCAGAAAAGATGCTTTATTATATAATAAAAACTTGATTATATTTGGCATTTTTAGCTTGCTTTCTGCATATACTCATTATTATGGATTAATGGCATCAGGCATAATAAATCTAATGTTATTTTTTTACTTAATAAAAAATAGAAAAAATAGAAAACAAGATTTTATTAAATTTATGATAGTCGCAGTAATACAGGTGCTTATATACATGCCATGGCTTGTATGCTTTGTAACACAATTAGGTGGAGTAGCTAGTGGATTTTGGATAGAACTTAAATTTCCAGACAGCTTAATAAAAATTATAAATTTACAATTTTGTGATAACATAAATCAATATATAGCTTTAGTATTTGCAGTT
>JAAVZQ010000014.1 GCA_022791735.1 Clostridia bacterium | reverse complement strand
CTTCAAGTACTAAGTATCACATCATCATCTGATATTTCTATAAAACCATATATTATAGGTAAACTTATGCAAGGCTCTTTTGCTGCACTTTACACATATCTGCTCCTTAGTAATTTTACATTTTTAAATTTTGATATTTGATAAATGTATTTTTGAGTTAACACCTTTTACCTATATCTATAATATCTATTATTAGAGCCACATCCACAGTTTGTGCTTTGCATACTAATATTACTTGTATTGCCGTTTTCAATTATTGAACATATATCATCATCATCGTCATTGTCATTTATAAAGTTTAAAATTACTCTTGTTATAACAGCAGCTACAAGTGCTAATATTGTGTAAAGTATGACATACACCAAAAAGCTTGCATCAAATGCTGCAAATGCTACAATCAAATATATTGCAAATGCAAGTAGTGCAACTGCAATTGGACTTTTAAGTACTGTTTCTAATATACTCGCAATTATGATTGTTGCAACTGGTAGCGCGAAGAGTAATAACAAATAATTCATACTATTCCTCCTTTGAACTATATATATACAATTTGTATATATTATGAATTCAAAGGAGGAAATGTTACTATTCGCAGCTAAATAAGCTTAAAGTGCATACAGGGTAGTTATCTATGATTTTTGAGTAACACCGCGTAAGCGACCAAACGAGCTTTGCGAGTGCGAAATGGAGTAACCGGCATTTTAAGCTACGCCGTCACGTACATTTGAAGGTTACGACACCAAGGTGTTAGAAAAAATCATAGATAACTACCCTGCACAGACAAACATTTAAAGGAAATGTTATTATTCGTACTTAACTTCTACCAAATATAACCCATGCGCTGGAAGTGTTTTTCCCGCTCTTTGCCTATCTCCTGTGTTTATTATATCTGGTATATTTTTTGGTTCTATTTTTCCGAAGTCCCACATCTACTAAAGTTCCAGCAATTATCCTAACCATATTATATAAAAAACCATTTCCTGTTAGCTCTATTAATATTCTGTCTCCTCTTTTTATGACTTCTGCTTTATATATAGTTCTTACACTACTTTTACTACTAGTTCCACTTGCTTTAAATCCTTTAAAATCATGTGTTCCCTCAAAGTATTTTACTGCTTCTTTCATCTTATCTATATCTAATTTTTGTGGAATATGATACTCTAGTGCTCTTAATATGCTACTTCCTGTTTCAGAATTATTTATAACATATCTATAAGTTTTCTGTTTGCAATTATATCTTGAATGAAATTTTTCATCTACTTCTTCTATCTCTTTTATGATTATAGAATTTTTAAGATTGCTATTTAACGCCTTTTTTAGTTTTTCTAATTCTATTTTGTTTTCCATTTTAAAATTTGCAATTTGCCCGCAAACTATGCACCCCGGGAATCAGTTCTCCCGGGATGCATTTAATTCTACATCTTCTTTGGTAATTAGCTTTATCGCACTTTCTATCTCGCCTTGTATATTTAACTTATTAGGTTGCTTTTGCCAACCACCAAAGCTACTTCCGTCATATTCAATTGTAAGTTTAATGTTTCTCATTTTACTCCTTTATAGCCTTATTTAATCTTGCTTCTACACTTTCTTTTCCTAATACTTGCATTATTTCATACATATCTGGTGTATTTGCTCTGCCTGTTAGTGCTATTCTGATAACTGTACTTATATCTCCAACATGTCCTTTATAGTTATCTGGATTTTGTTTGTATTCTTTTACTTCTCTTGCATAACCTAGCTCTTCTGCTAAATCTTTCATCTTGTTAAACCAAATTTGTTTGTCATCTGATAAATCAAAATATTTATCTAAATATGTTTTAATTACTTTTTGAACTTCATTTTTCTCTTTGATATTTTGATACTCATAATTTATATCTTTACTTAAAAATCTGTCATCATACATGTATTCAATATTTTCTTTTATATCTGACCATTTTGCAATATCTTTTCTAGGCTTCTCATTGCCTCTCTCAATGCCTAAAACTTTTAAGCTATATTCTTTATTGTCTTCAAGTAGTTTTTTTAAATCTAGGTCATATTCTGTGCTCCATTTGTACACTTCTTCATATACTTTCTCTTTACTATATCTTGAAATTACATTTTTTGATATATCTAAAAGTTTTACCATGTCAAATAATGCTCCACTTACGCTCATTTTATTTAATACAAGTTCAAATTCATCTATACTAGCATTTTTATTTTGTCTTCTCCATTGTTCAAAATTTGAATTTGCAATATTTAACAAATATTCTTGTGCACTTTCTGATGGTATTCCTTCTTTTGCATAAAACTCTACTGCTGCTTCTGGATCTTTTCTCTTACTTAATTTTCTTCTAGCCCCATCTTCTTCTTTCATAATTGGTGCAACATGTGCATATTTGGGAAGTTTTACTCCAAGTGCTTGGAACAATTGTATATGTACTGGAAGTGATGAAAGCCATTCGTCTCCACGAATTACATGTGTTGTTCTCATTAAATAGTCATCGACGACGTGTGCAAAATGGTATGTTGGAAGTCCATCTGATTTAATTAATACTATATCTTGGTCATTTTCTGGGAAATCAATATTTCCTTTTACTACATCATGATGTTTTATTTTTCTTTCTGCATTTCCTTCTGACCTAAATCTTATAATATATTCATCACCATTTTTTATTCTTTTTTCTATTTCATCAAGTCCTAGATTTCTACAAGATGCCCACACTCCATAGTATCCGTGGTCTTAATTTTGCATCTTCTTGCTTTTTTCTCATTGTATCTAAGTCTTCTGATTTGCAAAAACATGGATATGCTTTATTTTGCTCTATTAAATTTTTTGCAAATGATTGATATATCTCCTTTCTTTGACTTTGTTTGTATGGTCCATACGCACCATGTGAATCATCTTCATTAAGCATTCCTTCATCAGGTTCTAAGTTAAACTTTTTTAAGGCATCTATTATACCTACTACTCCATTTTCTACTTCTCTTTTTTGGTCTGTATCCTCTATTCTTAGCATAAACACACCATCTGTTTGTTTTGCAAGTTTTGAGCAAAGTACACTTGTATATATTCCACCAATGTGTACAAATCCTGTTGGGCTTGGTGCAAATCTTACCACCATAGCACCTTCTTTCAGATTTCTTGCTGGGTATTTTTCTTCATAATAACTTCTATCCTTAATTTCAGGGAATATTAAATTCGCTAATTCTTTATGGTCCATAATCTATACCTCCATTATTATAGGAAGTACCATAGGGTTCCTCCTATTTCTTTGTAATAAAAAGTCTCTTAATGTGTCTTTTACAGTTAATTTTATAACTGCCCAATCTGTAATGTGATTTTCTTGTAGCGCTCCTAATTTATGTCTTAGTGTTTGTTTCATTTCTTCCATAAGATTCTCTGATTCACGTATATATACAAATCCTCTTGAAATAATTTCTGGCCCAGAAATTATTTCTCCTGTGCTTCCATTTATTGCAAGTACTACTATAATAAGTCCATCTTGTGCTAGATGCTGTCTGTCTTTTAGAACTATACTTCCTACATCTCCGATTCCAAGTCCATCTACCATAACTTTTCCTGATGGTACAGAACCTGTTATCTTAGCACTATCTTCTCCTATTTCTAACACTCTTCCGGTTTTTCATAATGAATACATTTTCATGTGGCACTCCCATTTTTTCTGCTGTTTCTGCATGTGCTATAAGTTGTCTATATTCGCCATGTACTGGCATAAAATATTTAGGTTTTATAAGTGATAACATAAGTTTTTGTTCTTCTTGGCAACCATGTCCTGATACATGTATGTCTGCAAGTGAGCTATATACTACTTCTGCTCCAATTTGCATTAGGTCATCTATTACTTTTGATACAAATTTTTCATTTCCTGGAATAGGGTTTGCAGAAATTATTACTAAATCATTTGGTGTTATTTCTACTTTTCTATGCTCTCCTGCTGCCATTCTAGTCAAGGCTGACATTGGTTCTCCTTGGCTTCCAGTTGTAATAATTGTTAAAGCTTCATCTGGGTAGTTCTTTATCATATCTATATCTATTATAGTATTTTTAGGAACATCCATATATCCAAGTTCTACTGCTGTATCTATCATTTTTACCATGCTTCTACCACATATTGCAACTTTTCTTCCATACTCTACTGATGAATTTATTATTTGCTGTACCCTATGCACATTTGATGCAAATGTCGCAACTACAATCCTTTTCTTGCAATGTGCAAATAGTTCATCTAATACTTCACCTATTGAACTCTCTGATTTCGTAAAACCTTTTCTTTCTGCGTTTGTACTATCAGACATAAGGAGCATTACCCCTTTTTCGCCTATTTCTGCAAATCTTCCAAAATTGATTTTTTGACCATCTATTGGTGTATAATCAATCTTAAAGTCTCCAGTATGCACAACTGTACCTATTGGCGTTTCTATTGCAAACGCTACTGCATCTGGTATACTATGTGATGTTCTAATAAACTCTACTTTAAATTTACCGAAATTAACTATTTCTCCTTGATTTACTTCATACATCTTTGTGCTTTTTAGTAATCTATGTTCATCTAGCTTATTTCTTAAAAGTCCAAGTGTAAATCTTGTAGCATATATTGGCACATTTACTTGCCTCAAAAGATATGGTATACCTCCTATATGGTCTTCATGTCCATGTGTTATAACTAGTCCCTTTATTTTGTCTTTGTTTCTTTCTAGGTATGTTGTATCTGCTACAACTAAGTCTACTCCAAGCATATCTTCTGTTGGAAAAGCAAGTCCACAGTCTACTATAATAATTTCATCTTCATATTCAAAAACTGTTATGTTCTTTCCTATTTCTAGAAGCCCACCAAGTGGTATTATTTTTAGCGGAGATTTTTTCATTCTAACTTCTTCAAATCCATTTTTACTATTTCTTTTTGTTCTCCTTGTACTTTTATTTTTATTTTGCATTTCATTTTTTGCACTTTGAATATTCTGCTTTTGATTTCTCTTTTCTTTTTGATTTTTATTTGTATTTTCTTTTGGCTTTTTACTAACCTTTTTTGTATCTATCCTTTTTGTCTTATTTTTTTCATTAGTTTTAACATTTTTGTTTTCTACCTTGCTCTTTACTTCTCTTCTCTTTTTTATAGCAGGTGATTTTTCATCCATGTTTTCTTTTGCATTTGTCATTTTTCTATTTTCCATTCCTTTCTATTTTTGCATGTCGGAATAAAGCGTATAAACGCCCTTTGTTATTTCATTTTATTTCCCGTTCAACAAATAAATTTCTTTATCACAAACACAGCATTTGTTTGTTTAAAATCTCATCCTTATCATACATTTAGTATGATACACACTAGGGTAAATTATACAATATTTTTCTACTTTTGTCAATATATGGGTAGAAAAGTTTGATTTGCATAAATCTGACGAATTTCCAATTTAATAGATGCCTTATAAACAGATACTGTTTTAATACCCATTTATAAGGCATCTATTGCCCCCATTAAATTTTGCAAAGATTTTTGCAAAAGAAAAAATTATTTAAGACCATTGTAGTCTAGTATTCTACATTATTTTTTCTATCTTTAGTTTTTATACCAGTAGTTTTATATAAAAAATCTACTTTTTCTGCTAATTTTGCTGTTTTATTATCCAAATCACTATACCTATTTTCTATGGTATCTATAATCATCTGGTGTTCTCTTGAGTTCTTTTTACTTTCAGTTTTTATATCTTCTCTCAAATTATCCATTTGTTCTTCAATTTCCATTCTTAACTCGTTCTTTGTACTGTCTAAGTCTTTTTTGGCAGTTATTCTCAATTCGGTTAAGTCTTTTTTGAATTCACCTCTTATGTCGTCTTTCGTGTCTTTCAATTCTTTTTTGAATTCGGTTTTTAATTCAATTTTTACGTCTTCAAATCCTTCTCTGAATTCAGTTCTTAATTCGGTTTTTACATCTTCAATGCCATCTCTAAATTCCTCTCTTAGTTCGGTTTTTACATTTTCAAAACCTTCTCTAAATTCACCTCTTAGTTCAGTCTTTACATTTTCAAAGCCTTCTCTAAATTCACCTCTTAGTTCAGTCTTTACATCTTCAAAACCTTCTCTAAATTCACCTCTTAGTTCAGTTTTTACATCTTCAAAACCTTCTCTAAATTCCTCTCTTATGTCCTCTTTTGTTTCGCTAATCAATGATATTAATGTATCATACTGCTCTTTTGTTTCATCTCTTATATCTTCTTTTGTTTCATTAATCAATGATACTAATATCTCAAATT
>JAAVZQ010000186.1 GCA_022791735.1 Clostridia bacterium | reverse complement strand
TTTTTCATACATCCTGCTAAACAAGAATATAAAAGGGATAGTTGTACTAAATTCTATATTAATTCCAACAATTATTGTAATATTATTTTTCTTAGGGATAAAAATGCTAGACTTTAATTTTGAAATGGAAAGCATAGAGACTAATTCTTTGTGGCTAAAAAATGCGATACTTTATGCAAGTTATAATTCAATAACACTTACAGCTATATTAATTCCAATTAAAAAGTATATAAAAAAAGATAGTGATATTTTGAAAATCTCTTTTTTATGTACTTTAATTATTGCTTTACTTGCAATAATAATATTTATCATTTTGCTTAGTATAAACGTGGATATTTCTAAAATAGAACTTCCAACAGTATATGGAGTAAGCATGCTTGGTATAGGATATAAATATTTGTATGGCATAATTTTATTAGGTGCAATTGTAACAACTGCTATTTCATCTGCTTATTCTTTTTTAAATAATGTGACAAAAACAAAAGCAAAATACAAGATGTATAATAAAATAGTGTGTGCCACAGCCATATTTGTTTCGTTGTTTGGGTTTTCTAATTTAGTGAACAACTTGTATCCGTTTTTTGGAATGTTAGGACTTATTCAATTAATATTTGTTTTAAAGAAAAAAACTTGTAATCATTAGTGATTTGTTATAAAATAAACTAAAGATAAAATAAAATCGGAGGACAAATGAAGATACTTAAGTTCAAAGGAAAAATGTCATTAAAAAACAAGATTTATATAGCTGTTGGTATAACTTTAGCAGTTATAATACTAACTTTTGTATTTCTTTATATGCTTAATGAGCCTGTAAGAGAATGGATAGATATACATATTTTACGAAAATCAATTACAGAAGATGATATAGCAACTATTGAGTTAGAAGTAGATAAGTCACAATATATTTATGCACATAGTAGGTTTATAAGTATACTATGTAATGGAAAACTAGCGATATATAATAGCTATGCAAGTAAAGAAGCGGAGCTGGATATTAGTATAAGTAATCCTATATGTTCTACTAATAGCAACTATTTAGCAATAGCCGAGACTAATGGACAAAGGATATATTTTATTTCAGATACAAAAGTGCTATGGGATGCAAAAGTAGAGGGGAATATTAGTAAGATAAATGTTAGCAAAGGTGGCTATGTTTCGGTAGTTACAACAAGAAAGAATTATAAAAGTGTTATAGCAGTTTTTGATAGAAACGGTAAAAAGCTTTTTGAAGCATACAGGGCTTCTACAATAGCCATAGACACAGATATATCTGTGGATGGAAAGTACTTAGCAATAGCAGAAATAAAGACAAGTGGTACATTAATAGAATCAAATATTGAAATAATAGACATGGAAAAAGCAATAAATGGAAATGCAAGCGATTCTACAGTATTTATACATAAAGCAGATGCAAATAAGATGCTTACAGATATAAAATATCAAGAAAAAGGGCAATTAGTTTGCAGATATGATGATACAATAGAAATGATTTTTGAGGATAAGAACACAGAACTTATGAAATTTGATACCAATACACATATAGCTGATATAAACTTAAAAAGTTATGCAATAAGGACAGAAGAGATTTCTACTGGACCTTTTACAGCTAAAACTAATGTGATACTTAAAAATATAATAAGTGGAATAGAAACTACATATGCAATTAATAGTTCTGTTAAAGAGATAGTATGTTATGGCGGAATTTCTGCTATAAATTTAGGGACTGAAATAGATTTTATAAATCTAAATGGATGGCTAGAGAAAAAATATAAATCAAATCAAGAAGCGAAAAGCATAGTACTTGGGACATCTGTTGCAGGAATTGTGTATAGAGATAGGATTAA
>JAAVZQ010000130.1 GCA_022791735.1 Clostridia bacterium | reverse complement strand
TAACCAGGTAATTAATTATAAAATAATAGTAAATTAATATTTTGTCAATGGAGTTTTTATATAAAATGGCTAGACTTCTTTGTGTATTCTTCTTTATGCTAAAAACGTAATTGTACAAAATTAATAGGAATTTATAATAGATATGGGGGTGTTAGCACTCTCGTGCTTACATCCCTTATAAGCAAAAAATAATAAGTGGAGTAAAAACATGGAAACAGATATAAAATTTTATGAACTAGAAAAGAAAATATATAGACTTGTATGTAATTTAGGATGCGAAATAATAAAAAGAATACTAGAAATGCAAGATGAGCAAATAATGAAAAATAGAAATAAGAATGAGTATAGACACAAAGGATATAAGCAAGCTACTATCAAGACTATAATGGGTGAGGTAGAATATAAAAGAGCAGTATATAAAAAAGATAAGGAACACGTATTTTTATTGGACAATATTATAAAAATAGGTAAAATTGGAGATATTTCGCAAAATTTAGTAGAAACAATGCTAAAGACCGTAGTTGATACAGTGTCTTATAGAAAAGCAGAAGAGGAAATAAAAAGTTTGACAAATGTTACTATAAGCCACCAAGCGTTACAACAATTGGTATGGAAAGTAGGCAAAATAATTGAAGCTAAGGAAAAAGAGGAAATAAAGCTATTTAAAGAAGAAAAACTAATAAAAGGTACAAAAAAAATACCAGCATTGTTTGAAGAAGCAGACGGTCTATGGATAAGATTACAAGGTAGAGACAGAGAAATTGTATTAGAAAAATACAAAAAAGAATGCGAAAAGAAAAATAAAGAATTTAACCCAAAACATAGATGTAAAACAGAACTTAAGTTGCATATAACTTATGAAGGGTGGAACAAAGATAGTACACGCCATGAATTAGTTAATAAAAAATATATAGCAGGTATTATGACATCACAAACACTAAAAAAATTAAAAAATGCTAGAATATATCAACAATATAATACAAACAGCATAAAATTACGTGCTATGAATGGAGACGGTGCAAATTGGATAAAAAATATTGCAACAAAAGAAACAATTGTACAAAAAGATAGTTTCCACATACAACAAGAAATAGTTAGAGATATTAAAGAGGAAAAATATAGAAATGAAATAGTGCAAATGTTAGAAGACAAAAGATATAATGAAATACAAAATTATATTGAAAGTTTAAAATATATACTAGGTGGAGAGGAAAAAACAGTAAAAAAATTACAAACGTTACAAAATTATTTAAAAGATGGTTTGCAACGCTATCAAGATGTTTTAAAAGAACAAAATAGAGAATTACCAGAAGCACCAAAAGGAATAGAATATAGAAATATGGGAACAGCAGAAAGTCAAATATTTACAGTATTAAAAGTTCGTCTTTGTAGTGGAAGAAAAGCTTTTTTGAAAAATGGTGCAAGTTATTTAGCAAAAGTATGTGCAGAATATTTTGAAAATGACGGAGAAATAGCTATACAAAAAATTGAGAATAACATTCCAATAGATAATAGTGTAGAAGAATGGATAAAAGAAATAGAGGAAAACGTAAGGAAAAACAAGAAATCACACAGGGCAAATAGAAAACTAACAGAGGAAAGCAACTTTGCACAAGCAAAAATTTTAGAATATACTCCAGAACTTAAAGAATTGCTAAAACTAGCAGAGCCAACAGCTTTGATGTATAGATAATTCATACAGAAGATAAATTTTGAAAAAATAAAAAAATTGCCCACTTTTACTTGACACATACAACATGTTTTTATAGATACAGATAAAATATTTGAATTAGAAGCAGCAATAAATAAAATAAATAGTACAAAAGCTCGAAATGAAATGCCGATTACAGGAATAAATACATACAAAGAAAAGATGTCAAATGAAAGCCAAGAAATGATTAAGCCAATAATTGCATATTCTTTTGTAGTATTTATATCTGTAATTTCTATACTGAATATATTTAACACAATATTATCAAGTATATATTCAAGAAAAAGAGAAATTGCAATGCTTAAATCAATGGGAATGAGTAATAAAGGTATAAGCAAAATGTTTACATTAGAAGGAATATTCTACGGTTTAGATAGCATTATATATGGAGTACTTATAAGCCTTGTGATATTGTACATAATGTATATGGTTATGATAGAAACAAATATATACATGTTTAAAATTCCGTGGTTAAATATAGGAATTAGTGCATTAGTAATGTATGTAGTTATATTTATGGCCATGAGCTTTGCAAAAAGAAAAATAAAAAAGCAAAATATAATAGATGAGATAAGAAATGAGAATATATAAAAAATAGAGGAACGGATAAAGTCCGTCCTCTATTTTGTGATAAGGAAAGTGGCTAATAAAATACATTAATTTTTGCAGTATTTTATTAAATAAAGATGTTATTTAACATCTAGTGCGAAGTAAAAGCCGTTGACGGACGAAGAGGGATTATTAGGGAATGTAACTGTGTAGTAATATATACCAGCTGGCCAATTGTCACCAAAATAGAGATGCTGTACAGAAGAGGGACTTGCTCCGAAATCGATAAGTCTAAAGTACCCTAACGGGCCCCTTAAACAGTGTAACTCAAAAAATTCAAATATGAATAATTAATATATACAATATTTAATTATATATATTTTTTGAAAAACGACACAAAAAAAGATAAAATATTATATTGGATATTAATTTAAAAGAAGATATATCTTAAAATTCCTATAAAAGGTAAACTAGAAATTTCAAATATTTATATTGCATGTAACTTTTAGTAATAGTAT
>JAAVZQ010000129.1 GCA_022791735.1 Clostridia bacterium | reverse complement strand
TTTTCGACCTTATATCTTGACTTTCCGCAAGTTTTCAGGTATTATATATGTGAAAGAAATAGGCATAATAATGCCTTAAAATGAGAAAGGAATTATAAAAGTATGAGTAATTTAGTTTCATATTTATTCAAAACAAATGCATTTAAGGTTTGCCCTGATAACAAGCCTTTTTGGTATACTTCTGGAAAAATAGGTCCTTACTTTATTAATACACATTTCCTTTATGGAAGCGAAGAAAGTGCTGTAGATTTTTTAAAATTTATTGATGTTGAAAAAGATGATAAATTAGGAGTTTCTAAAAAAATTCTTGATAAATGTCTTGAGCAGTATAATTCAAATACTATATACAAAGATGTTATTGATGATATAGTAAACTTTGTTAAAAATACTATACCAGTTGATGATATCGATTATATATCAGGTGGAGAAAGAAGAGATTGGTTTTTTGCAAATATCGTTGCATATATGCTAAAAAAACCGTTTATTACTGTGTTTAAAGACTTGTCTTGTGTAGTATGTTCTGCTGATTTTGAAAATGCTACACCTACTCAAAACTTAGAAGGCAAAAAAGTTTTACATATCGCTGATTTAGTAACAGAAGCTTCTAGCTATGTACGTGCTTGGATACCTGCTGTACAATCACTTGGTGCAGAAATTGTTTGGAGTGTTGTAGTAGTGGATAGAATGCAAGGTGGAAATGATAGATTAAAATCACTTGGAATTGATGCATATTCTTTAGTCCAAATCGCACCTACTATGTTTAAGCAAGCATTAGACATGAATATTATTACTAATAATCAATGTGATTTATTAAATAAATTCTTTGAAAGTCCTGATGAAACTATGAAAGCCTTTTTGATAGCACACCCAGAGTTTTTAGAAGATTCACTTCACTCTGATGAAAAAACTGTTGTAAGAGCTAGGCTTTGCGTTGAAGGCGATTTATATGGATTAAATTCATAAAAAACTATAATTTATAGCTAAATAGACTTAAAGTCCGCGCAGGGTGTTCATCTATAAATTAAGAATGAAAACCGCGCAGCGCTGGGCGGAGCTGAAAGCGACGGCGAATGGGGCAAACTTCCTCTAATAAGGTTCAAAGTTTGCCTCAGCAAGGTTGAACGATTAATTTATAGATAATACCCGTTGCAGGACAAACTATATTCAAAAGCTATAAATTGTAACTTTTTGTTTTCTATTTTTTTCCAAGGTCTATCTCTATTCCAAAATTTCTTCCATTTCTATTAATCATTAGCATTACTCTGTCTCCTACATTTTTTGTATAAATATATTTTCTTAAGTCACTCATCTTATTTAGCTCTACATTATCTATTTTGGTAATAATGTCTCCAACTAAAAGTCCTTTCCCGTAAGCTGCGCCTTCTGGTTTAACTGAAACAACATATATACCATAATCAAATTTTAAGTTCTCATTTAGATATTGTATTACTTCTTTATCATAAGCATATATTCCAATCGAAGCTTCTGTGAAATCTCCTTCTGATTTTATCCTTTCTATTATAGGCTTTACTAAATTTATAGGTATTGAAAATCCAATTCCCTCTGCTTCTTCTATTTTAACTGTATTTATCCCAATAACTTCTCCATTTTTATTTACCAGTGGTCCTCCACTATTTCCACTATTTATGCCTGCATCTGTTTGTATTAAATCTTCCATATAGGAATATTCCTCATTCTCTTTTATCTTTATTGTTCTATCTACTGCACTTATTATTCCTCCTGTAACTGTCCTTTCAAACTCTACTCCAATTGGATTTCCTATTGCATAAACAGGGCTTCCTATACGTATTTTATCCGAATTACCAAGGTTTGCAGGTGTTAGTCCTAGTTTTTCTATTTTGATAATACTTAAATCTATATCACTATCTGACCATATAACTTTTCCTTGATATTCTGTATTTTCTCCTTCTACATTAACATAGCACTTACTGTATTTACTTCCACTTACATGTTCATTTGTTAATATATATCCATTATCTGATATTATTATTCCGCTTCCAAGTGACAACGTTTTTTCTGCATTTATACTAAATATCCCTGTATCATTTGTAGATATTTTAGATATGCCGAACTACACTTTTAGAAACACTTTCCAGAGTCTCACTTATATCATCTACTTCTTCTGTATTCATTTCTTTTGTTATCTTTACTGGTACATAACTTTCTTCAGGAGATGTATCAATATGTATATATATGTCATATAAAACAATGGAAATTGTTGCAATAATAAATATTAGTATAAATTCTCCTATTACCCATGCTAAAAGATGTGCTTTCTTTTCTTTTTTTCTATAACCCTTCAAAACGCTATCCTTTCTCTATTTATAAGCTTTTAAGTAAATTCTACCCAAGGTCATTATGGTATATACAAAAAAAGCAGATAATCTTGACATTTCTATCAAAACTATCTGCTTTGTGTTATCTCTAGGTGGCTTATTATTCAGGTTTTATCCTAACATATCTACAAATCCGCCAATATCACTAAGTGCCACGCCACTTACTGCACATAATATTACAACAAGTATAACAGTCACTATACTAAGCACAACTGTTGTTGCTAAAACTAAAATATCAGCATTTTCTATTTCTAGTGAATCTCTGAATGCAAATATTAGACTAAAGAATGCATACACACTAACCCCAAACATTACAAGTAATGCAAGTGGTTCATAGATAAATGATAATATGAGCTTTAGTATTGTACCGATTATACTTATTATCACTACATTATTTACCATAGAAAGCATTTTGTCATAACTTTTCTTACTTTTAGCAATTCTCGCAATTAAGAATAAAATACCTGCTATAACCGCAATAGCGATTAATGCAATAACAAAACTTTTGAAGAAAGAACTAAATAATTCGGCTTTGCCCATTGCTTCAAATCTCTTTTCCCATAACTGAGAAGAAGTATAGTTTTTATACCAAAAGTCATTTTTAGTAAATTTAGAAATTATTGATATCACTGTAGAAATTAAATCTACTAATGCTATGACTAATGATAATATTACTGCTTTTATTGCTTCTTTTCTTATATCTTCTGTTTCTGCTTTTTTAATAATTGTTGTTACTGGATTTCTTACTATATCTACTAGTTTGTTTAACATACTTTTTCTCCTCCCTCCTATAATTTATCTTTTACTTTTACATTATATATGAATACAAATCTAAATACTAGTTTTTATCCATAATAATATCCAAACATACTTAAAAAAGACCTAAAAGCTTTTCTATACCATGGCACTTTTACAATGGCTAATTGAAAGCACCCGAACAGTACTTTCTATTTTTGACTTTTTAGGTCTTATTCCATTAACATATAATTTAACCTTTTTTTGTCTTCTTCTTCTATTTTCTTTTGTCACTTGAACAAATGGTCCAACTCTAAATTTTTTGTGAACCATTCTCGTCTCTAAGGTCTTTGCACTTTTTATTTTTCTTTTGTTTATATATTTTTTCATCGTTTACTCCACTATTTTTTCTTTATAAATTATATATCAGAACTTTTCCTGTGTCAACTGCAAAAATAGGCTTGTTTTTTTGCGAATTATGTTATATAATGCAAGAAGAATTATGGCAAAAAAATGGGGGCTATATATGAAAAAGGATGTTTATAATTTAAGTAAGCCACAAGAGTCAATCTGGCTTACAGAACAATATTTTAAAAATACGAATATCAATAGGCTTGTTACTATTGCTGATTTTTCTAAAAAGATTGATAATCTTAATTTCGACTTTTTAAAACAAGCAATTAATAATGTTATTAAATATAATAATAATTTTCAAATCAGGCTATTTTTGGAGAACGGAAATATAAAGCAATATTTCTGTGATTATGAGGAAATAGAGCCTGAGATTGTTGAAATTTCTTCTTTAGATAACTTTTTAGACGAAGATTCAAGACGCCTAGGAGTTTTTTCTTTATTTGAAAGTCCTCTTTATGAAATAAAATTATTTAAATATAAAGGAACTAATACTGGGGGAATTTTAGCTAATTTCCACCACATTATTTGTGATGGCTTTGCAGCAACACTCTTCATTAGACAAGTTTTTGAAGGTTATACTTCTCTTGTAAATTCTAACACTTTGCCTAATATCAACCCTAATAATTATTCATATATACAGTACTTAGAAAGTGAACAAGAATATTTACAAAGTAATAAATTTATAAAAGATAAGGCTTATTGGGACGCAGTATTTGAAACTGTCCCAGAAGTCGCAACTTTATATAGTACAAAATCATCAAACAATACTTTTAGTCCAGATGCAGAAAGAGTAACTTTCGATATTGAAAGAAGTGAAATGTCAAAAGTCGCTAGTTTTTGTGAAGGTTTAAAAATTTCACCTTACAACTTCTTTATGGCTGTTTTTGGAATATACCTTTCTAAAGCTTCTAGGCTTGACGATTTTGTAATTGGTACACCTATTTTCAATAGATCTAATTTTAGAGAAAAAAATACACTTGGTATGTATGTTAGCACTGTACCATTTAGATTAACTATGGATAATAGTTTAAGTTTTGCTGAGTTTAGCTCTAAAATTTCTAAAGATACTATGTCTATGCTTAGACATCAAAAATATTCTTATGGATATATTATTGAAGAACTTAGAAAAAAGACTTCAAGTGTACCTAATTTATACAATATATTGTTTTCTTATCAAGTAGCTTCTGCAACTGATGAAAATGGACGGTTATGATGCTGATTGGCTTTCTAATCATTGTATAAGCGGTGATTTAGATATTAATATATATGATTTGAACTCAAAAAGTGCTGCAACTGTTTCGTATGATTATAACTTAAATAAATACACCAAAGAAGATATTGAAGCTATGCACCCTAGAATTTTGAGGATTATTGAACAAATTATAGATAATAAAGATATCTTATTAAAAGATATAGAGATTATAACTCCTAGTGAAAAATCTCAAATTTTAAATGATTTTAATGATACTAAAAAAGACTATCCTAAAAATGAAAGCGTTATTTCTCTTTTTGAGAAACAAGTTTTAGATACACCAAACGCTATCGCTGTCAATTTTGAAGGAACTTCTCTTACATATAAAGAATTAAATGAAAAGGCCAATAGTCTAGCTAATGATTTAAAATCTAAAGGGGTTACAGCTCATGACGTTGTTGCTCTATTTTTAGACAAATCACTTGAAGCGATTGTGTCTATTGTTGCTACTCTAAAGCTTGGAGCAGCTTATTTGCCAATTGATATTTCATACCCAACACACAGAATTTCATATATGCTAAAAGATGCAAATGCTAAAGCATTTTTGGTAACTTCTAATTTAGATTTCAAATTAACTTTAGATATTCCTAAGGTAATTGTAGATTTAAGTTCAATTATATATGCCAAAAATTCAAAATTTGTATCTTCTAAAGTTGCACCTTCAGATTTAGCATATATCATATATACATCTGGTTCAACTGGTACCCCTAAGGGTGTTATGGTTTCAAACCAAGCAATTTTAAGGTTAGTTCAAAACACTAACTATGTTACATTTTCTAAGGGAGACCGAATCTTACAAACTGGAACTATTGCATTTGATGCATCTACTTTTGAGATTTGGGGTGCCTTACTTAATGGATTAGAACTATTTTTACTTAAAAAGACTGATTTGCTTAATCCTCAGTTTTTTAGTGATTATATTCACAAAAATAATATTACTACATTGTTTTTAACTACTGCACTATTTCATAAATTTTGTGAATACAATCCAAAAATGTTTGATAGATTAAAATATCTTTTTGTAGGTGGAGAAGCTTCTTCCTTCAAGCATTTTAAACTTGTTAAAGATAGTAATCCAAACCTAATTTTTGCACATGTATATGGTCCAACTGAAAACACAACATTTTCTACTTACTATAATATTGAAGATACTTCATTAGGATTTATTCCTATTGGTTTTCCTATTGCAAATTCTACTTGTTATGTAGTATCGACGTCAGGAACCTTAGTTCCTACTGGTGTTCCAGGCGAACTATGGGTTGGTGGAGACCGGTCTTTCTCTTGGCTACTTAAATAGAGATGAACTAACAAAAGAAAAATTTATAGATAATCCTTTTGGGGAAGGTAAAGTTTATAAAACTGGCGATTTAGTTAGCTTACTTCCAAATGGTGCAATTAACTATATTGGTAGAATTGATAATCAAGTAAAACTTAGAGGATTTAGAATTGAGCTTAGTGAAATAGATAATAAAATATTAGAATTTCCAGGTATTAAAGAAAGTATCACAATTATTTACTCAAATACTATATGTTCTTACATCATAACTAAAAATGATATTTCTTTAAAAGATTTGAAAAAACATTTAAGCGAGGAACTTCCTGCCTTTATGGTTCCAAGTTTTATTACTATACTTAATTCACTACCTCTTAATATAAATGGAAAGGTTGACAAAAAAAGGCTTCCTCTTCCTGAATTTAACAATGAAAACAAAAATGTTGTCGCTCCTAGAAATAACATTGATAAAGTAATTATTGAAGAACTACAAAAAATACTTAAAATAGATAATATTAGTATTAAAGACTCTTTCTTTGGGATTGGTGGAGACTCACTAAATGCCATTAATTTGTGTACACATTTATCTAGCATTCTTGGCATATCTGTTTCTGTTAAGGACGTATTTGATAACCCTGTTATAGAAAATCTATCTGATGTAATCTCAAATGCAACTGGAAACGTTTTAAATAGAACAATCACTAAAGCAGATGAAAATGATTTTTATCCACTTTCATCTGCACAAAAGAGAATTTATTTTGCAAATGCTGTTACAGGAAACAATAGCATTGTTTACAATGTATCTGGCGGAATACTTTTCAAAAATATACTTGCACCAACTAAGGTTCAAGATGCTTTAAATAGGCTTATTGCTTTACATTCTAGCTTTAGAACTGTATTTACATATAAAGATGGAGAACCTGTTCAAAGCATTAAAGATAATGTTCAAATTTCCTTTGAAATTGAACATACTACTTTAGATGCTCAAAAATTAGTAGACAGTTTTCCTAAGCCTTTCAACTTAGAAAAGGCTCCGCTTCTTCGTGCAAAATTATATATTTTAGAAGACTCTTCAAGCCTACTTTTATTAGACACACATCATATAGTTGTTGATGGCTCTTCTCTTGCTATAATTTTCCGTGATTTTTGCAGATTATATAATGGAGAAATGATAGCTCAAAATGAATTAAAATACGCTGACTATGCAGCTTGGGAAAAAGATTTTATCTCTTCTCCTCAAATTTTACCATTAAAAGATTTTTGGGCAAATAAATTTAAAGGTCAAGACTTCACAGCACTTAACCTACCTTATGATTATCCTTTATCTAATATAAAATCATACAGAGGAGATAAAACAAGTATTACTTTATCTGATGAAGAATTCGCAGCCTTAGAAGCAATTGCAAAATCAAATAATGTTTCTACTTATGCTATATTCTTATCTGCTTTATATGTGCTTTTATATAAATATACATCACAAGACAATATTATAATAGGTAGTCCTTTTGCTGGAAGAAGCTTTTCTGAAGTTCAAGATCTTGTTGGAATGTTCGTAAATAACATAGTTTTGAATAAAACGATTGAAAATACGGATTTTTCAGACTTCTTGAAAAGTGTACATACAGATGTATTAGATGCTATTGCAAATCAACCATATCCTTATGAGTTATTGCAAAAAGATTTAGCTATTCGGTACAAATTCTTCACTTCTTGATGTAATGTTCACTTTCCAAAATATTGACTTAGAAAGACCTGAAATAGACGGCACAAAGGCAGAGATTCTAAATGCTAATACTAATACTGCTAAATTTAATTTATGGTTTGAAATTGTACCTGCTTCAAAGACTTTTAATTTAGAATTTAATACAGATTTATTTAAAACAAATACCGCTAAAAGTATATTAGAGCATTACATATTTATACTAAAACAAATTGAAAACAACCAAAACCTAAAATTAAACGATTTTAATATGATAACTCCTAAAGAAGCTGAACTTTTAGCTAAGTTTAATGACACAGTTATGCCAATAAATGATGATACTGTTGCAAATCTTATTGAAAGTGTTGTAAGACAAAGTCCTAACAAGACCGCTGTAGTTTGTGATGATAAATCACTTACTTATGAAGAACTAAATAGATATGCAAATTCTTTGGCTCATCATTTGATTAATTTCGGCATAAAACCTAATGATATAGTTTGTATTATGACAAACCGTTCTCTTGAAACTATTGTATGTATGGTAGGTATTTTGAAAGCAGGTGCTGCGTTCTTCAATGTAGATCCTACTTACCCAGTCGATAGAACTAAATATTATATTGAAGATAGCAAAACTAAATATGTACTTACTCAAAAAGAACTAAAAGATAGGGTAAAATCTATTGAGAATTGTATAGAAATAGACTTAGATAATAAATCTATTTATGGTAAAAACTTTGAAAATCCTAATGTCAAGCCTAAGTCTACCGATTTATCATATATTATATATACTTCTGGTTCTACTGGTACTCCTAAAGGAGTTATGCTAAACCAAGTAGGTTTTGCAAACATGGCAAAATCTATGACTTACGCTTTAGATTACTTAAGAGATGGAAAAGACCATGCAATAGCATCTGTTACATCTACACCTTTTGATATATTTGTGTATGAGATATTTGTGTCTTTAACACATGGTATGAAAGTTGTAATGGCAAATAATGAAGAACATAGAAATCCTAAACTTTTAGATAGTTTAATTAGAAAACATGGTGTTGATGTAATGACTGTTACTCCAAGCCTTATGAAAATAAATTATGATAATAGAGAAAAGAATTCAGCCTTAGCCCTTGTTAAAAACATGGTATTTGGTGGAGAACCTCTTCCTCAAAAATTCATTGATGACTTACACACTCTAAGCTCAGACATCACTATATTTAATATATATGGTCCTAGTGAAATTACTATTTTAAGTAATGTTCAAAATTTAGACGGAGAAAAAGAAATTACTGTTGGTCCACCTACTAAAAATACTCAAATTCATATTTTAGATAAAGACAAAAATAGAGTTCCAATTGGAGTTGTAGGAGAAATATATATTTCTGGAACTCAAGTAGGGCTTCGGTTATATTGGAAAGCCGGAAAGAACAGCAAGTGTATTTTTGGACAATCCTTTTGGAGAAGGTAAAATGTATAAATCTGGCGATATCGGCAGATGGACTTTTGATGGAAAAGTACAAATTTTAGGTAGAGTTGACCATCAAATTAAACTTCGTGGTCTTCGTATTGAACTTGGTGAAATAGAAAACAAAATGACACAAATCTCAGGTATTACAGCTTCTGTAGTAAACAAAGCAGAAGTAGATGGTAAAGAAGTTCTTTGCGGATATTATGTTGCAAATCAAGATATTGAAGAAAATGAAGTAAAAGAGTTCTTAAGGAAATCACTTCCTCCTTATATGGTTCCAAGCTACATTATAAAACTTGAGGAAATGCCTTATACAATAAATAGAAAAATAGATAGAAAAGCTCTTCCGCTTCCTTCTAGAACTTCTTCTAGCTCAAATAAAAATGCTGTAAATATAACTGATATGAGTTCAAGTGAAGAAAAACTACTTGAAATTTGGAAAAATATATTGAAAAAAGATGATATCTCTATACATGATAACTTCTTTGACATAGGTGGAGATTCTATTTCTGCTATAAATATGCAAATTGAAGCTATAAAATATGGCATAAACTTTGAATATGCAGATATATTCAATTTCCCAACTATTAGTGAGCTTTCTAAAAAGTTACCTGTTATTAATGATAGATTTTTAGAAGAATATGATTATACAAGAGTTAATGATGTTTTGGCAAGAAATACAGAGTTCAATGCTAAATCTACTACTAAAATTAAAGTTCGGAAATATTCTTTTAATTGGTGGTACTGGATACCTTGGTGCCCATATCGCATATGAATTTTTGAAGAAAACTAAGTCTGACCTTTATTGCTTAATTAGAGAAAAGCGAAATGAACCAGCAAGATATAGATTACTGCAATCTCTTAGATTTTACTTTGGAGATAAATTCGTAGACAAAATGTCTGGAAGAATAAAAGTTGTCACAGGAGATTTTACTGGTGGTCCTCTTCTTGGTCTTTCTAAACGTGACTTAACTGAAGTTGTAAGCCACACTGATATTGTTATTAACTCTGGTGCTCTTGTTAAGCATTTTGGACTAAAGAAAGATTTTGATAATATAAATGTTTTTGGCACTCAAAATGTAGTAAAATTCTGCCAAAAGTATGGAAAAAAACTTATGCATATTTCTACTGTTAGTGTATCTGGTAATGGAGAAAAAGAAGCAAGTGTTGTTGAAACTGCCGAAAACAAGAATAATAAGACAATATTTACTGAGAACAAATTATATATTGGCCAAGATTTAAAAAATATTTATGCCATAACTAAGTTTAAAGCCGAACTTTTAGTTTATGAAGCAATCGCTGATGGCTTAGATGCACAAATACTAAGACTTGGAAATATTACAAGTAGATATTCTGATGGAGCTTTCCAAATGAATACGGATGATAACGCTTTTGCAAAAAGGCTTAAGACTTATATTGAAATTGGTGCTTTTCCAAGTTATGTATTAGGTCATGAACTTGAATTTACTCCTGTTGATTTAGCGGCAGAAGCAACAATTGCAATTTTAAGCCATAAATCTGATTGTAATACATTCCATGTTATGGATCCTAAGCTTCTATCTATACCAGTACTTATTGACACTTTGAAATTAATGGGTATAAATTTACTTGCAGTATCAGATCAGATGATGTCAGATATTATTACTGGTATATTAAATGATGAAAAGAGAAAAGACCTTGTTTCTGGTATAATTCAGGATTTAGATAGAAATAAAAAACTAGTTTATACTTCATCTATTAGACTAAATTGTACATTTACTGAAAATTATTTAAAAAATTGTCGGTTTTCGCTGGAAAAAAATTGATAAAAATTATATAATAAATTATATGCAATATTTTAAGAAAATTGGTTATATAGATTTTTAAGAAAAATTTGTCAAGAGGACGATTTTGCTTGACAAAACTTAACAAAAGAAAAACGGAGGTACAATATGCAAACTATTGACATGTCCTTTATACTACTTATCATTTCAACTTTAATGATCCTATTTTTAATACGTTATGCTTTAAGAAGTAAACCTATTACACAAATGCAAAAGCTATTTGCACTTATGTTAGGTTCTGTTGCAGTTATATGTTTAGGATTAATAATTCAAAAACTTTGCTTTTTAGCTTTTGCTATCCCGCCTGTTTATTTTGAAGGATTTGTGTATATTGGGACATGTCTATTTCCTGTCATGTTTTTTATCATGGCAGCTTGTTTTGTAAGTCCAAATTTTAGGTTTACTTTTAAGCATTCTTTACTTTTTATTGTACCTATAGTTAATGTTTTACTTATATTTACCAATGAATGGCACCATTTATTTTATGAAGTTTATTCTTTTAACTTAAATGAAATGGTTTATGGTCCAGATGCCTATATACATTTAGCATACACTTATGGGCTATTTTTCCTTGGGATAGTTATGCTACTTAAACATTCTGCTAAAACCTCTGGTTTCTTTTCTAAACAAACTTTAATGATAATTGTAGGTGTCTCTTTCCCTGTCATTGTAAACGTACTCGGAAGTTTTAATATTATACAAATGAATGTATATACCACTCCAATTTCTTTTTCATTTGCTGTAATTTTCCTTACTTTTGCAATTTTGAAATTTAACTTCTTGTCACTTACTCCTATCGCTCTTGAAAAAGTTGTTGATAGAATGTCTGATAGTTATATTGTTCTAAATGATAAAAATATTATTGTTGACTTTAATAAGCCTTTTATAAATCTTTTTAAGGTATCAGACAGTAGCATTAGAAACCATTCTGTTTATGAATTTTCCAAATATTTTCCTAGTTTTAAAAACTTAGAAAGCTCTATCCAATCTGTTTCTATGTCATCTAAAACTATTTATTACGAAATATTTGTAGAGAAAATAAGTAGATACTTTAATGTTGAAGTTTCAAGCATCATTGATGATGGTATGTTTTTAGGCTCTTTAGTCTTATTTAAAGATATAACTCAACATGAAGAGGATATGAAAACTATTAAAGATAACCAAGATATGTTAATTGAAAGAGAACGTTTTGCATCTCTAGGACAAATGATTGGTGGTATTGCTCACAACTTAAAAACTCCTATCATGTCTATCGCAGGAGCAGCAGAAGCCCTTAATGATTTAATAACAGAATATGATAAATCTATTGGTGATAAGGATGTAACAGAAGAAGACCATCACGCAATAGCAGAAGATATGCGTTCTTGGGTATCTAAAGTGAAAATACATACCACTTATATGTCTGATGTAATTACAGCAGTTAAAGGGCAAGCAGTTTCGACAAATTCTAACAATGAAAGTTTTACAGTTGAAGAACTTATAAAACGTGTTTCTATCTTAATGAAACATGAATTAAAACATTCTTTGGTTGAACTTAATTATAAAATTGAGATAGATGAAGAATTTAAACTTCATGGAAATATGAATTCTTTAGTACAAGTTATTGATAATTTAATCTCAAATGCAATACAATCTTATGGTGGAAAGCCTGATAATATAATTGATTTTATTATAGAGAAAGATGCTAAAAATCTTGTTATTTCCATTAAAGATTATGGCTGTGGTATGGATAAAGAAGTTCAAGATAAGTTATTTAAAGAAATGATTACAACTAAAGGAAAAAATGGTACAGGTCTTGGTCTATATATGTCTTACTCTAATATTAAGGCCAAATTCAATGGAACACTTACCTTTGAATCAGAACCTCAAAAGGGAACTACTTTCCACATATTAATCCCTATCGCTTGAAAATTATTCGATTATGTTATATAATATTGGAACGAATTAGTTTTTAATTCGTTCCATTTATTTTTTAGGAGGCAAATATAATGTTAGTTTCAACTGGAGTAACAGTAAGATTCGGTAAAAGAGTCTTATTTGAAGATGTAAATATACGATTTGGAAAAGGAAATTGTTATGGAATAATTGGTGCAAATGGTGCTGGTAAATCTACTTTTTTAAAGGTTTTATCTGGTGAAATCGAACCTAGCAAAGGCGATGTTTCAATGGATCCAGGAGAGAGATTATCTGTTTTAAAACAGGACCACTTTGCCTATGAAGATTACAGTGTTATTGATACTGTTATTATGGGAAATCAAGAATTATATAAAATTATGAAGGAAAAAGATGCAATTTATGCAAAACCAGATTTTTCTGAAGAAGATGGCATGAGAGCCGCAAAACTTGAGGAACGTTTTGCAGAACTTGACGGTTGGAATGCAGAATCAGATGCCGCAACATTACTTAATAATCTTGGAATTGAAACAGAATTTCATTATAAACTTATGAAAGAGCTTGAAGCAAAAACAAAAGTAAAAGTTTTGCTTGCACAAGCATTATTTGGTAATCCTGATGTTCTTCTTCTAGACGAGCCTACTAACGATTTGGATATAAAGACTATTGATTGGCTTCAAGAATTTTTAATTGAATTTGAAAACACTGTTATTGTTGTTTCTCATGATAGATATTTCTTAAATAAGGTTTGTACACATATAGCAGATGTAGATTTTGGTAAAATTAAAGTATACCCAGGAAACTATGACTTCTGGTACGAATCTAGCCAGCTTGCTTTAAAACAAGCAAAAGATGCTAATAAGAAAAAAGAAGAAAAAATCAAAGAGCTACAAGAATTCATTGCAAGATTTAGCGCTAATGCTTCTAAATCTAAGCAAGCAACTTCTAGGAAAAAATCATTAGAAAAAATTGAATTAGATGAAATAAAACCTTCTAATAGAAAATACCCATACATTGACTTTAAGCCTGATAGAGAACCTGGAAATGATATTTTAGTAGTTAGCAATATTAGCAAAACTGTTGATGGAGAAAAAATACTTGATAATGTTTCATTTACTGTAAAAAAGGATGATAAAATTCTTCTTCTTGCAGATAATGAGATTGCAAAAACTGTATTATTTCAAATTATTGCTGGGGAGCTTGAACCTGATACTGGTGAAATTTCTTTTGGTACAACTATTACGAAAGATTACTTCCCAAAAGATAATAACTACTTGTTTACTGAAGATATTCCTCTTGTAGATTGGCTTAGAGCATACTCTAAAGATCCTGATGAAACTTATGTAAGAGGATTTTTAGGTAGAATGCTATTTTCTGGTGAAGAAGCTCTTAAAAAAGTTGGTGTTTTATCTGGTGGCGAAAAAGTTAGATGTGTTTTGTCAAAGCTTATGCTTTCTGGCGCAAATCTTTTAATATTTGATGAGCCTACAAACCACTTAGATATGGAAAGTATCACTGCTTTAAATGAAGGTATGAAAAAGTTTAAAGGTAATATGCTCTTTACCTCTCATGACCATGAGCTTTGTCAAACTGTAGCAAATAGGGTTATTGATATTAGAAAAGATAAGTTGGTTGACAAAGAAGGAACTTATAATCAATACCTAGGTATCGAATAATAAAGTTCGAAAGATAATCAGCATATTGCGTCGTTGAACTGCATTTGAAATCAAATCAACGTACACCAGTACGCCTCATTGATTTCAAATTTGTTTGCCTAGCACTATACTAATTCTTTTTCAAACTTAGTTTCTGACCTTAGAAAGGAATTAATAGTAGTAGTGAAAAAGAAAAATATTTTTAAGTATATAAGAATTGTTTTATATGTAGGGCTAGTTATAGCCCTTATTTTGCTAAGGTTTACTGACGCCGTAGACCTTCGGAAGTTGTTATATAAAAGATAGCACAGGGCTTTTTTGTCCTGCTTGTGGAATTACACGTGCAACAAAAGAGCTTTTAAGCTTCAACTTTTCTCTTGCAGTAGAATATAATGCATATTATACATTAGTTTTGTTTCCAATTTTTGTAGTACTCTTTATAGATGATATTATATGTATAATAATTAAGAAAAGGTCCTTTGTGGATATAATTTTTCGGCAATTAATGCCATTTTAGAGGGGAGTAATTAATATGGATATAGTTATTATCATTTTTGGATATATTTTGGCTATAATCCTTTTTTGCGGGCTAATAAAGTTAAGATTAAAAAAAGAAGAAACTAATCGTGGCTATATCTATATTTTAGTAGTCGCGATTATTCTCCTTTTATCTATTTGGGGCATATTTAGGAATTTGTAAAAACTGCAACAGATTTTAGAATTATTGCTCAAAAATCTGTTGCAGTTTACATATATACTAAAGCAAAGAAACTATCGGACAAAAACGAACTGGAACGCCATATCCCTCTAAATAAGTTTCCACATCACATACACCAATAAAAGAATTCTCACTCCAAACAACATAAAGTGCGTTAGTATGAGCTGATGCGCCCGAGCATAATCCAATGCCTACTCTTCCTGTAGGCATAAATAAATTGTTCGGTCCAACCTCTATTGAGTCATTATCTGTTTTGTAGCCCCATGTTCCATCTCTATTGCAAACAATATAGCCTAATCTATCGATACACTTACACTGTAAATACATTTCACTTTCCTTATAAATATTATACGCCTTAATGTACATTTCAATGCCAGAAGCTCCTAGTGCATACCTAGCAACCCCCTCAACTTTGAATATTTCCCACTCAGCAGGATCAGCAAGACGGCCTGAATAGTAACCATTTCCATATCCAGCACCACAAGATCCAGAAGTATCGTAATCTCTCCATTTTGGGTTCAGTACAGTTTAAGCCTACTTACTTTTAGTTTTTTCTCTTATTAATCTCTTTTTAATTCTGTTATTGTTTAAAGGTACCACTCTTATAGTGTACCCCATAGGATACAATAGTTTTATTAAAGTCGAAGCTTTTGGTGAACGAGAGCGACTTTCAATTCTTGCTATTGCTGGTTGTTGTATTCCTGTCTTCTCGCTTAATTCTCTTTGCGAAAGTTTGCTATTTTTTCTTGCTTGAATAGTAGCTTCTATTATATCTTCCTCTAACTGTATTTCTGCTTCTTCTTCTGGTGTAAAATTCAAATTTGCTTTTACCTCTTCCCAAGTTAATTCTTTCTTACACATTATACTTCACTCCTATTTTTATAATCTTCTAATAACCTTTTTGCTTTTTCAATTTCTCTTGGTGGTGTTTTTTGTGTTTGCTTCATAAAGTGACTTAATAATATAAACTTATTATTGCTCCAACAAGCAAATAGTATTCTGTCTCTTAATGGCCTTAGTTCCCATATATCATCACATAAGGGTTTGATATATGGTTCTCCAATAGATAGACCATATTTTGATAATTGGTTAATATATGCAGTTATTTTATTTAGTTTTATTCTTTCATTTTTATTATTGTTTTTAGCCCTTAAATTCTCTATATAGTTATATACCTCGCTTTCTCCATTTTTATCTGTATAAAAAATTATATTGCACATTCATTTGCTCCTTATATTATATTTATATGATAACATTTTGGTTATCGTTTGTCAACACCTTATATGAATTAAATATGCTTATTTATTTGGGAGAGTTCCCAAAGATAATTTTTTGCATATACTTAAGTTGCAATTTAAAAAATTTGATTTTAATTATGTATTAGTGTACAACGATTTTTATGAAATGTCAACACAAATCGTTCGACAAAAAGAGTAAAAAAGACAACTTACATATTTTATTTTGTATCTTTACTTTATCATTACTTTTAATTTATGTGTTATACTCTTATATGGGTTTATATTTAAAAGGTTAATATGTTATGTCTTAGATTGTGATATTTCAGATATAATTAAATATAAAGCCTCATAATTATTCGTGCAAAATTTATTCCGAGGCATCAAAAAAAATCTTTGCATATTCGCAAAGATTTTTTTATTTTAATAACCGTAAGCCCCTGCTGCTACTAGTATACTTGCTAAAACAAATATCCATAAAAGAGTTAAGATTAGTCCTATTATTCCAAGTACCATACCAGCAATTCCCATTCCGCGTCCTTCATCTTTTCTTCCTGCTATACTAAAAATAATAGCAATAATTCCTGTTGGTACAGCTATATACCAAGCACAGAAACAAAGTGTTGATATTATTCCTAGGATTAATGCTGTTATGTTGAACCCTTTTCTTCCATTTGGAGTTGTTCCTGTAGTAGTAGTTTCTTCTTTTACATTATCTACGCTCTTTTCTTGTTCGTCCATCTTTTGTTCCTCCTTTTACTATAATTTGCGCTTTTATTAAGCAATATGTATAAATAAGTATAAAACTTATAATACCAAAATTAAATTTTAAGCATATTTTTCTTGGATTTTCTTTATTTCATCATAATGATTACGTAAAATATCTAAGAAAACATCTGCAATTTGTGGATCAAACTGTATCCTTCTGTTTTTTTCTATTTCATCTATTACAATTTGTAAATCTAATGCATCTCTATATGTTCTTCTTGATGTCATAGCATCAAAAGTATCTGCAACAGCTGCTATTCTAGCTAAATATGGTATGTTATCTCCTGCGAGTTTAGATGGATATCCACATCCATCATATCTTTCATGGTGATGTTTTACTATTGGTATAATATCTTTGAAGATTTCTGCATTAGATAATATATGTACTCCAATCGCTGGGTGATTTTTTATTTCAGAATACTCATCTGGTGTAAGTTTTCCGTGGTTTTAGCAGTATACTGTCTGGAATACCAATTTTTCCAATATCGTGGAACAAACCACCTACTTCAAGTATATGCAATTCTTCTTCGCTAAGACCAAGAAATTTACCAATCAATACTGAATATGCTGATACTCTATCTGAATGTCCTCTTGTATATGGATCTTTCGCTTCTACTGTATATCTTAATGTTTCAACACTCTCTAAATATGCTTTTTCTAATTTTGCATTTGCATCTTTTAATTCACTATTTATATGTTTAATTTCTTTCATTTGATTAATTGCTTTTACTCCTGATTCAATCAAAAGAAGCAATTGGTCAAATCTATCACTTTTTTCACAATATCCTTGTATATCAAGCCTTCTTATTGTTTCAAGTGGTGGTGCTAAATCCTTATGTCCTGTAAGTAGCAATATATATAGTTCTTTGTTGAATTTACGTATTTCTTCTACTACTTTATCTCCATGTATAGGTGTCATAATAAAATCTAATATCATTAAATCAAAATGTTCTGTTCTAACTTTTTCAATAGCTTCTAATGGGTTTGTTACTCCGCACAAAGCTATATCCATATTTCCCTAAAAATATAGATAATGAATCAATAATGCCTATTTCATCATCAACGATTAACACTCTTATTCCATTTGATTCTACTGTTTGTTTATTCTTTCTCACAATATCCCATCCTTTATACTAAAATTATATAATAAAATCTAAAAAAATCAAGGAAAAACGCAAAATTTTTAAAAAAATATTATTTTTTTAAAAAATTTTTTATTTTTTTGCAACTTTTTTCCCTACTAAAACACTCTATTATATAAAAGTATCTAAAGGAGGAATTTAAAATGGTAAAAGCACTAGTAATTACTGAAATGATTGATTTTAACAAAAAACTAACAAACGAGTTAAGGGAAAACAAATTAAACATTGTTGTTGACGCAATCGCTTCTAGCAAAGAAGAAGCTTCGGAGGTCTTAGATGAATTTAGTCCTGATATTGTCTTTATTGATAAAAAAGATATGCAACCATACAATATTGATATTCTAAGAAAATATTCTGATGTAACTATACCACTTACCTATAGGCCTACTCGTCATTTGATAAGGTCGAATGATTTAGACCTTATCAACGATATTATAAAAATGCATGATATTCAAACAGTTAAACTCTCAATTGTAAAAGAACTTGAATATATTGGATATCAGTTTAAATATAAAGGAACTCACTATTTAGCAGACTCAATTCTAGAAACATATTTACAACAATATGTACGACACGACACTATGACAGATAATCTTCAAACAAATGTCTATCCTTTTATTGCTAAAAAATATAATAAGACTATATTTAATATTAAAAGTAGCATTGGAAAAGCTACTGATTGTATGTATTGTGATTGCAATATGGAAAGGCTTAATGATTACTTCCAATTTAATTATGACTTTAAACCAACACCTAAACAAGTTATGTTTACAGTCATAAACAAAATTTTACGTAGCAATTAGGTTAAAATCTTCTAATAGTATTACATTAGAATATATATTATCTTTCTACATACTTAGAATTTATTTTACTTCCTACAAATTTATAACTTTTATCTACTTAAAATCAAAAGCCAGGGTTTCTCCCTGACTTTTGATTATTATTAAAATTCGCAATTGTTTGGAGTTCTTGGAAAAGGAAGTACATCACGTATGTTTTGCATACCTGTTAGATACATCATCATTCTTTCAAATCCAAGTCCAAATCCGCTGTGTTCACAGCTTCCATATCTCCTTAAGTCCATATACCACCAGTAGTCTTCTTCACTTAAGCCCAGTTCCTTTAGACGTTTGTTTAATTTGTCAAAATCATCTTCCCTTTGACTACCACCAATTATTTCTCCAATTCCTGGGACAAGAAGATCACATGCTGCAACTGTTCTTCCATCTGGATTTTCTTTCATATAAAAAGCTTTTATTTCTTTTGGATAGTCTGTTACAAAAACTGGTTTTCCAAAAATAGTCTCACTTAAATACCTTTCATGCTCTGTTTGAAGATCTGTTCCAAAGTGAACTGGAAATTCAAATCTATCATTTACTTTTTCAAGTTCTTTTACTGCATCTGTATATGATATTCTTCCAAACTCAGAGTTTACAACATTGTCTAGTTTGTTAAATAAATTTGTATCTATAAATTGGTTAAAAAATTCCATTTCTTCTGGTGCATTTTCACGCACATAAGTAATTATATATTTAATCATGTCTTCTGCTAAATCCATATCATCTTTTAAATCTGCAAAACATATTTCTGGTTCTATCATCCAAAATTCTGCAGCATGTTTTACTGTATTTGAGTTCTCCGCTCTAAATGTTGGTCCAAAAGTATATACATTTCTAAAAGCATGTGCAAAAGTTTCAACATCTAATTGTCCGCTAACTGTAAGATGTGAAGATTTTCCAAAAAAGTCTTGTGAAAAGTCTATTTTTCCATTTTCATCTTTTATTGGATTATCCATGTCCATAGCAGTTACCCTAAACATCTCACCTGCTCCTTCACAGTCGCTTCCTGTAATTATTGGTGTATGCACATATACAAATCCTCTTTCTTGGAAGAATTTATGAATTGCATATGAAAGTATACTACGAACTCTAAATACTGCGTTAAAAGTATTTGCTCTTGGACGCAAATGACTGATAGTTCTAAGATATTCAAAAGAGTGCTTTTTCTTTTGAAGTGGATAATCTAAATCTGCTACATTTGCTATTTCTATATTTTTTGCTTTTATTTCAAATGGTTGCTTAGCATTTTCTGTTTTTATAACATCTCCTTTAACAATTATTGAAGAACTTATAGATAATTTTCTTATATCTTCAAAATTTGAGAGTTCTGTGTCAAAAACAACTTGCACATTTTTAAAGAAGCTACCGGTCATTGATTTCTATAAATCCAAAATTTTTAGAGTCACGAATAGTTCTAACCCATCCAGAAACACTTACTTCTTTTCCTTCATAAACACTAGTATTTCTGTACAACTCTTTTACTAAAACATACTTTTCACTCATAGCTTAACATCTCCTTAAATGAAAAAAGGTAGCAGTTTTAATATAACTGCTACCTTTTTGGTATTTGGTGCGCCACCGCGGGGTCGAACCGCGGACCTTGTGATTAAGAGTCACCTGCTCTACCAACTGAGCTAGTAGCGCGTTCTTTTGTTATTATAATACCTTTTTAGCTGTTTTGTCAATACTTTTATTTGTAATATATACAGTAT
>JAAVZQ010000185.1 GCA_022791735.1 Clostridia bacterium | reverse complement strand
GAATTATTTTTTTATAATTGTTTTTGAACTAGATCTACCCCAATTTCTAATCCAATCATTACTTAGTTTGTTTTGTATTAGCTTATTTGTCTCTATTCTCTCTTCTACAAGTTTTTCTTGCTGTGTACTATTATTTATGTCTTCTTGTAGATTTATCTCGTTAAATTGGCTTTTTACATTTCCCAATTCTTCTTGCTCTTTTGCTTCTTGTGCTTCTACTTCTTCTGGAACAACTGCATTTGGTTCTACCCATTTAATAACTTTATCTACCTCTCCATAGTTCTTTACTAAAATTTGTCTATCTAAGGCATCAATTATTCCGTCTCCATTTAAGTCATATTCTTCAAATCCTTCTGCAGCTTTTCCATATCTGTTGTTCATTGCAACTAGGTCATCAATTTCGATTTCTCCAGTTTTAACTACATCACCACCAAGTAGTGTTATATCTCCAAGTACGACACCTTTTACAACATTTATATCTGTAATTCTATAATCCAAGTATCCTGGTTTTGTAATCACAACATCGTACATTTCTGGTTCTAAGATAATCTCAAATGTTCCGTCTTCATTTGTCTCAAGCTCAGTTATCTTTTCTCTTGGGTTAAGCAAGTCATCTTCTTTACGTGCATCTTTACTCAAATATACTGTAATTTTTGCAATATGCTTATTCATAACATTTTCTGTTATTACCCTACTTGTAATTGTCATTTTCTTTGTAAGTGTAATTTCATATTCTTTTACTGTACCATCTGCTGCTGTTACTGTTATAGTTCTTATTGTTGTAACTGGTGTTTGAATATTTTCTGTTATTCCACCTATTCCTTCTGTTCCATTATCAATTGAAACTTTTGATGTACTATCTGCAAGGATTATTTGTATTTGTGAAACATCTACATTTTTAACAATTGCTTCTAAATTGTCAATATCTGTTAAGTCCACATCTTCCCCATTTATTATAATTCTTGCAATATCTGTATTGTTTGATAATCTTGTTATTTTAACAGATTTATTCTCTACATTCTTGCCATCTTGCGATGTTACAACTATTGGCACTACAATCGTATCTGTTTCTAATGGTAAATTATAGTCTACTGTTATACTTCCACGTTTTGCTGGTTCATCTCCAACTTTGATACTTGCCATATTATTTGTTGCTTTAACATATAATTTTGCTTTTGTATCTAATTTTTTAATGTATGCATTATATGGTTCGTTTAATGTAATATCATTTACTGCAATCACTTCTATACTAGCATCTGATGATTCTTTAATTAGCTTCAATGTATAATCTTGCGATTTTCCACTTTCTGCTTTTATTGTAATTGTCTTAGATGTTTCTTGTGCGGTTGTGACTATTCCTTCTGTAGCTGTACCTTGATTTACTACATCTTCTAATATTACTGTCGCATTATTATCACTTGCCATAACAAATACATTTGTTAAATTACTGTCTTCTGCAATATATGCTGTATATGTTTTTGTTTCTTCATCATATGTAGTCTT
>JAAVZQ010000128.1 GCA_022791735.1 Clostridia bacterium | reverse complement strand
TATAGTTTTTCCCAAAACTATTGTAGATGGCTTTGTCGAAGTTACAAGTGTTTCTATAATTTTTGATGTCTTTTCTGTTGTTATTGAAGCTGATACTTGGTAAGCACAGAAATATACAGCATAAAATAGCACAATAGAGAGTAACATTACTACTACTGGATTTCCTTGTACTTCTTTATCCTCCGTCTGTGAAAGCTTAAATTCAAAGTTTGGAGTAAGACTTGCTACTTGCTCACTTGTTAAACCAAGCTTTGAAATTTGTACATTTGAATATAATGTAGATAGTATATTCACAAGGCTCTCTGGCATTTCTTTTACATATACTAAATTTTCTACTATATATTCTAGATTAATTTTACCATTTTCTTCTTTTACTACAATTGCTTCTTTAATTTCATCATTTTCTATCTTTTCTTTAATCTGCTCAAAATTTACATTTTCATTTGTAATTTCTGCATTATACCCAGTCTCCATATCCTTTATCATAGATAGGCTTCCTTCAAAAACATTATCAGCATCTACTATTAATATTTTTGTGCCTTCTTCTACTGGATTATCTCCACTAACTGCATCTAAAATATTGGGTACATTAAATGCTAGAACTATTAAAAGTAAAATAATTATATTTGAAACAATAAAAGATTTACGTTTAATCATATCTTTTATTGTAAAACTCGCAACATTAACTAGACCTTTCATATTCTTCAATCCTTTCCTTTTTTACTTTGAAGAAGAATTATTATTTGGCTAAGCAGACAAGTACGAAATGAATGAGGCATTTCTTATACAGTTGCCACTCCGCTAACTGGCAATTATTCTTCAAAGCCACCTACTTTTTCAATAAAAATATCATTAAGTGATGGTTTTTTAATTTCAAACTTCAATACTTGTTCTTTATTTTCTGCAAGCACACCAAAAAGTTTATATCCATCTTCTTCAGAATTTATCTTTATCTCATATTCATTATCCTTGCTATTTCTTATCTCTAGCCCTAATTCTTTTATGCTTTTTTCTACATTATTTGTTGTACTCAAATCTATCCTATTTGCAGGGTATCCTGCTTTTATCTCTTTCAAATTCCCTTGCAAAACTGTTTTTCCTCTATTAAGTATTAGTACTTCTGTACAAAATTCTTCAATAGAACTCATTTGATGACTTGACATTATTATATACTTACCATTTCTCACAAGTTCTAGTATTACATCCTTCAAATTCTCTGTATTTACAGGATCAAGACCACTAAAAGGCTCATCTAGTACAATCAATTCTGGATCATGCAAAATTGCTGTTATAAATTGCACTTTTTGCTGATTTCCTTTTGAAAGCTTTTCTGCTGGCATATCTAAATATTCCTCTACTTTTAGCTTCTTTGCCCATTTTTTTACTTCCTTATCTGCCTCTTCTTTTCCAAGTCCTTTTAATTTCGCAAAATATATTAATTGCTCATATACCTTTGTTTTAGGGTATATTCCTCTTTCTTCTGGTAAATATCCAAAATTTACATTTTTTCTATCTACTGTTTTTCCGTTCCAAGAAATCTCGCCACTATCTTTTTTTATTATTCCAAGTAACATTCTTATTGTAGTGGTTTTTCCGTGCTCCATTTGTGCCTAAAAGCCCAAATACACCGTGGTTTATTCATCTCAAATGTTATACCATCTACAGCTGTCTTATCAGTATAAAACTTTTTTACATTCTCGAGTTTTAGTCCCATAAGTTTTGCTCCTCTCTTTTTTGTTTTTTTATATCTTATCATAAAATACACCAAAAGTCTATTTGTTTTTTCTTAATTTCAAACTGTAATCACAAAAGTAACAATCAATCCAATAATTATTAGAAATAAAATAATTATTATCATTATTAAATCATTATCTTTTACATTTTTTTCTTCATTTTTTACTACTTTTGGTTGTAATAAATTTTGAACATCATTTCCAACAAGTTCATCAATACTAATTACTAAGGCTTTAGATAACGCTATCAATTGGTTTGTATCTGGTAAGGTCTCGTTTAATTCCCAATTAGAAATAGTTTGTCTAGTAACGCCTACTCTTTCGCCTAGTTTTTCTTGAGAAAATTGCTGTTTTTTCCTTAGTTCAAAAATTCTACCTCCTAAATCCATAATATTTTACCTCCTTCGATAGATTTTATAGTACTAATTCTATTATTTCTACCAAAGTTCTTTGGAATTTTGTCAAAGATTTTTGACATTGCATAAAAATAGATGTAAAAATACTTTTACACCTGTTTTAAAAACTTGATTTAAAATACTTTAGAAGAATAAATGCTCTATTAAGATTTTAGTACCTATACCAATTAAGATTATTCCGCCAAAAAGTTTTGCATGTTTTTCAAATTTATCACCAAATTTATTACCTATCATAACTCCTAAAACCGATAATAGAAAAGTCACAATTCCAATTAAAATTACAGCCAAAATTATATTTACTCTTAAAAATGCAAAAGTTATTCCGACATGCTAGTGCATCTATACTAGTTGCAATCCCTAGTAATAACATCGTTTTGACACTTATGTCGTCATTTACCTCTTCATCGTCCTTAAAAACTTCTTTTATCATGTTAACCCCAATAAATCCAAGTAGAATAAAAGCTATCCAATGGTCCACAGATACAACAAAACTTTCAAAACCTTTTCCTAAGAAAAACCCAACAAGTGGCATAACTGCTTGAAATATTCCAAAATATAGCGCAATAACTATAGCTTTTCTAAATTCTAATTTTTTCATAGACAAACCTTTACAGATTGACACTGCAAAAGCATCCATAGCAAGACCTATGCCGATTAGGATGATTTCTATTATACTCATTAATTACCTCTTTTCCAGTTTGTAAAACGAACTCAAAGCAGAATATTGCTACAAATCACAGCTAATGATACCTAGGTCTGCACAGGGTAGTTCTATCTATAAAATTTTTGCAGTGACGCGTAGCATGGAAGCGAACATAGAAACTGTTAGACATTTATAGTTTGCGTTAGCATACTTACACTCACGTCTTTACAGTTTCTGTGAGACTACCAACAAGAAACAAAATAATTTTATAGATAACTACCCGTTGCAGAACAAGTAAATTTCAAAAGCTGCGATTTGTAACAACTCGTTTTCACTTTTTCTATCTTTTTTGCTTTAGCCTTAAAGCATTTAAAATAACTGTGATACTACTTAGTACCATTGCCAAACTTGCTATCATAGGGTTTATAGAAATTCCGAAAGGTTTTAGCAAACCGCACTGCCACAGGTATCATAAGTGCATTATAGAAAAATGCCCAAAACAAATTCTGTTTAATATTTATGATTGTTCTTTTACTAATATTAATTAAATTCAAGATACTTGTTAAATCATTTTTTGTTAATATTACATTTGAAGAATCCATCGCAATATCAGTTCCACTATTTACACTAACACCTATATCACTGCTCGCAAGTGCTGGACTGTCATTTATTCCATCTCCACACATCATTACAAATCTATTCTCTTCTTTGAGCTTCTTTATAGTATTCGTCTTATCTGTTGGAAGTACATTTGAAATAACTCTTGATATACCTATTTCTTTTGCAATTTTCTCTGCTGTTTCTTTATTATCTCCTGTTAGCATAACTACTTCAATATTTTTGTCTGATAACTCTTTTATTACAAATTTTGCTTCTTCTCTTACAATATCATTTACTCCGCATATTGCAACAACTTTTCTATTTTTCACAACATAAATAATACTATTTCCTTGCTCTGCTAGTTTTTTTTCCTCTTCTTTATGTTCATTTTCTATCTCATATTTATCAAGTATTTTTGAGTTTCCAAGTAACATTTCTTGATCTGCTATTTTAGCAGCAATGCCAAGCCCAGAAATATTTTTAAAATCCTGAACTTCTAATAACTTAATCTTATTCTCTTCTAAATAATCTGTAAAAGCCTTTCCTATTGGATGTGTCCCTTTATTTTCAACACTTCCGTACTAATTGCAATAACTCTTTTTCTTCCATATCACTATAATTTATTACTTCTGATATTTTAAGTTTACCATAAGTTAATGTTCCTGTTTTATCAAAAACTATAGTATCTACTTTTTGTGCATTTTCTAATATTTCACTTTTCTTTATAAGTATTCCGGTTTGTAGCGCATACCCCTTCGCTTATTACAATAGCAAGAGGCGTTGCAAGACCTAAACTGCATGGGCATGCAACAACTAGTATTGTTACAAAAGTACTAATTGCTACTCCAAAACTTTGACCAATTAATAGATATGCTATAAAAGTAATTATTGCAATAACAATTACTGTGGGCACAAAATATCCTGACACCTTATCTGCTACTTTTGCAATTGGTGCTTTTGTATTACTTGCTTCTACTACAAGCCTTACAATCTCAGATACTGTTGAATCCTTACCTATTCTTTCTGCTTTATATTCAATATATCCATCATAATTCATACTACCAGCAATAACTTTTTCACCTTTTTGTTTTCCTACTGGCTTACTCTCTCCTGTAATAAAAGACTCATCGAAGTGTGCCATACCTTGCACTATTTCTCCGTCTACTGCAATTTTCTCACCTGCTCTAGATATTACAATATCTCCTTTGTTTATTTCATCAAGAGTAACTGTTTTCTCTACCCCATCTATCTTGACAACAGCTGTGTTAGGCGTAATTTTAACCAATTTCTGTATAGCTTCTTTTGTTTTATCTTTACTAATTCCGTCTATATATCTACCAAGTTTGATAAAATATATTACAATTGAAGCAGATTCAAAATATAAATCCATAACTTGATGATGATTTCCTATAAATACTTGATACATATTATATAAGCTATATGCTATACTTGCTACAACACCTATTCCTACTAGTGTATCCATATTAGGAGTTCTATGTATTAAGTTTTTATATCCATTCTTTAAAATATCAAAACCATAAACCACAAAACTTATAGTTAATACAAGCAATGCTATCATATAGTTTGTTGAATTTGCATGTGGATCAAGAAAAGGAATTACAGGTAAATTTACCATATGCCCCATAGAGATATACATCAAAACTACTGCAAGAATAGTAAATACTATAAACTTTATTTTTTCTTTCTTACTTTTTTCTTCAATCTTTATCTCTTTAAATTCGCCTAAACTCTTAAACCCAGCATTTTTTACAAATTCATTTAGCTTATCTATATCTAAAACATTTTCATCATATTCTATGGTGGCATTTGCCATAACTAGATTAACAGAAGCACTTTCAACTCCGCTTCTGCTTATTTAGGTATTTTTCTAACCCATTAGAACATGCACTACAAGTCATTCCATCTATCCCCAGTAATATTTTTTTCATCTATTTTTCCTCACAATTCATACTTTCTTATTGAATAGGAAAAATCACAGATTTTTGCTATTCAACAAGGTTAATTTACCTTAGTCCGTGCAATAATTGCGAAGCAATTTTGCACATGTGGACGTAGAAATCTTTGATTTCGTTAACGTCCAATTTTCTTATTAAGTATTGACAAATGTAAATTTAATAATGTATAATATAGGTAAGAAATGGAATCCACAAAGTGGTTACCACTGAGAAAATTTTAACAAGTCATTCCACGGGCAAAGCAGAATGACTTGTTTTTTTACTGCCTATGTAGTATTATCGCAATCGCTATTAACAAGGCCATATTTATGATAGTTACTACTACTATTCCAAAGAAAAGTAATTTGATGATTAAAATTAATGCTACTTCTACCATACATACCACCTCCTCATTTCAAGCTCACAATGTATATTGTGGCATTTGGAGAAAGAAAAAGGTGGCAACACACTCTGCTTATTTTCATTTCTTACGATACATAGTATATAACAAATATTTGCAAAAGGCAATAGTTTTTGCAAATATTTGTTTTGTCTTTTCTATTAATATTTATTTCTATTTCATTATTTCTATAAATTTAAATCCAAGGTCATCAATTTTCTCTTCTAAATCCTTTTCCCTCACACTGCTGGTCGCAATAACCTTTACCAAATCCTTCTTGTGGTCTGCTTCTACTTTGTCAACTCCATTAAGACTTTCTAAAGCATTTTTCACCCTGTTTTCACATCCACTACAAACCATACCTTTTACTTTCATTTTTATTTCTCTCATAATTTATACTCCCTTTCCTTATTAAATATTAACAAATATAAAATCTCTATTCTTCATTTAGCATACTTTCGAACTGGCTATTATATAGTTTAGCATAAAATCCGTCTTTTTCAAGTAATTCCTCATGACTTCCTTGCTCAATAATATCTCCTTCATTCATAACCAATATCAAATCTGCATTTTTTATTGTAGACAATCTATGTGCAATTATAAACGATGTTCTACCTTTTGTCAATTTATCCATAGCAATTTGTACAAGCTCTTCTGTTCTTGTATCTACATTACTCGTCGCCTCATCAAGTATCAAAAATGGCGAATTTGCAATCATACCTCTTGCAATTGTAAGAAGCTGTTTTTGTCCAGCTGAAATACTTTCAGTGTCACTCAAATTCGTACCGAAGACCATTCGGAAGTCCTTTAATAAAATGCTCCAATCCAACTATCCTACAAGCTTCCATAACTTCTTCATCTGTTACATTTTCTTTATTATATACAATGTTATCTCTTATTGTACCATTAAACAACCATGTATCTTGTAAAACCATAATAAACAAATCATGTATATTCTCACGTGTTAAATCTTTTGTGTCTACACCATCAATTGTAATCTTTCCAGAATTTATCTCATAAAATCTCATCAAAAGATTTACAAGTGTAGTCTTTCCAGCACCTGTTGGTCCTACTATTGCAATCTTTTGTCCTGGATTTGCTCTGCAAGAAAAATCCTTGATTACTAATTTATCATCGTCATCATATCCAAATTTTACATGCTCAAACTCAATATTGCCCTTTACTTCTGCCTTGTCTAAAAACTTAGTTTTATCCTTTTCACTTTGCATTTCTGCTTCTTCTAGAAATTCAAATACTCTTTCACTTGCAGCAGCTGCTGATTGCAGATTTGTAAGCCCCTGTGCAATCTGTTGAAGTGGAGATGTAAATAGTCTTGCATACAAAATGAATGCAACAATTATACCAAATGTAATTATTTCCTGCTTTACAAGAATTGCACCGTACTATACACACTGCAACATAACTTAAATTTCCGAATAAACCCCATTATAGGTTGCATAAGTCCTGATAAAAATTGGCTTTTTCTACTACATGTAAAAAGTCCTTCATTCAAAGTATTAAACTGACTAACGGCTTTATTTCTTCCATTATATACCTTTACTACATTATATCCAGAATACATCTCTTCAATGTGTCCGATTTAGTTTTCCAAGTTCAACTTGTCGGCTATTAAAATATTTTTGAGACTTTCCGAAGTATTATAAACATTAAAGAAAACCCAATTAGTGAAGTAAGTATCGCAGTAATCGCAAGTATCCAGTTAGTGTAGAACATCATAATAACACATGAAACTAAAAGAGCCATTGCAGCTACAAATGTTCCCAAGTTATGGCTAATCGTAAGTCCAATAGTATCTACATCATTTGTTACTCTTGACAAAATATCTCCAAAAGAGTGTTTATCAAAATATCTTAGTGGCAATTTATTTATTTTAACTGATATATTAGTTCTTAGCTTTTTAGCAAGATTATTAGCAGTAGTTGCCATTATAAAACTTGTTAAAAAATTAAACAACGCACTTGCAAGATATAATCCTATCATAAATCCTGCAATAGACACAATCTTATCTAAATCAATTCCTGTCATAAGCCCTGAGGTTATTGTATCTGTAAGTTCTGCAAGTTTATTTGGTCCAATAATAGAACAGATAGAACTTAAAATCCCAAGTATTATTGCTATAATATAGAATGGCTTTAGCCTTTTATCATACCCGAAGTAGCTTCATAATAGACTTCTTGAAGTCTTTTGGTTTTTCTGGTACACGATTTGGTCCTACATTTCTTTGTACGTGTCCATTTTCATTACTCGGCATCCTCTAACTCCTCCTTACTTAATTGTGAATATGCAATTTCTTGATACACAGCACAATCTTTCAAAAGTTCTTTATGTGTACCTTTTCCAACACATCTACCGGTCTTCTAAAACAATAATTACATCTGCATACATAACCGTTCCAATTCTTTGTGCAACTATTATATTAGTTGCATCTTTTGTATAACTTTTTAGTTCTTTTCTAAGTTTACTATCTGTTTTATAATCTAGTGCAGAAAAAGAATCATCAAAAACATATATCTCTGGATTTCTAGCAATAGCTCTTGCAATAGCTAATCTCTGCTTTTGCCCTCCGCTTATATTGGTTCCTCCAGACGCTATATATGCATCATACTTATTTTCCATTTTTTCTACAAACTCTTTTCCTTGTGCAACTTCAATTGCCTTTAAAATCTCATCCTCTGTCTTTTCTTTGCCATTTTCTCCATAATCAACATTATTTTTTACACTATCACCAAACATTACTGCCTTTTGTGGTACATATCCTATTTTATTATGTAAAAACTCTTGATTATATTCCTTTACATTAACTCCATCAATTAATACCTCTCCATCAGTTGCATCAAAAAATCTAGGTATTAAATTAATTAAAGTAGTCTTTCCGAGAACCCGTAGAACCTATTATTGCAATAGTTTCTCCCTTATTTGCTCTAAATGAAATATCATGTAATACATACTCATTACCATCTGGATATTTAAAAGATACATTTTTAAATTCAACTGTCCCCTTTAAATCTGTCTTATCTTTGTCTAATCCACCGGTCTTTTATAGAAATTCCTGCTTCTAATACTTCTAATATTCTTTCCCCTGAAACAGCAGCTCTTGGCCACATCATAAATATCATGGCTAGCATTAAAAACGACATTATAACTTGCATTGCATAAGATGAAAATACAACCATATCACTAAAAATATTTATTTTGTCTACAAGTCCTGCTTCATTTATCATATATGCTCCTGCAAAATAAATTGCAAGGGTTAAACCATTCATAATTAGGTACATTACAGGAGACATGATTGACATAGTCCTCTGGTTAAAAGTTTGAAGCCCTGTCAATTCTTTATTTTGTATCTCAAATTTATTTTCTTGATACTCTTCTCCATTAAATGCTCTTACCACTCTTATTCCTGTTAAATTCTCACGAGTTACATTATTTACTTTATCTATTATCTTTTGAACTCTCTTAAAGTTTGGAAAAACTAGCTTCATAAGTATTCCAATTGTCAAAATTAGTATCAAAATGGCTCCACCTGTAATTGCACTCCAAGTGAAATTTTTATCTAATATCTTCATAATTGCCCATACTGCTGTTATTGGAGCTTTTACAATTAATTGTAATCCCATTGCAATCAGCATCTCTACTTGTGTTACATCATTTGTAGTCCTTGTAATCAAACTACTAACTGAAAACTTATTCATTTCTTCCATGCTAAAATCTTGGACTTTTTCAAATAAATCTCCTCTTAACTTTTTAGAAAATGAAGATGCAATATATGCCGCAAAATATCCAACAATACAAGCAGAAGCTAAACTTCCAGCAGCACAAAGTAACATATATGCCCCTTGCTCTAGTATGTCAGATACAGTACTTCCTTCTGTCTGAACAAGTTTTGTTATTTCTGACATGTAGTCTGGCAATTTCAAATCCAGCCAAACCTGACCTATAATGAACACTAAGCAAACAATAATTAATAAAACCTCTTTTTTATTCAGCTTTTTTAACAATTTAAGCATTAATTTCATTTCCTTTCATATCATAATTTTAACATTATATAACTTACTATATATGAACTAGTGACTATTTTGTAAATTTTTTGTGAAAGAATTCACTAATACAATTCACAGCGAAGTGAACTAGAAGTCCGCGCAGGGTAGTTATGTATAATTTTTGAGAAACACCGAACACACGACCAAACGAGCTTTGCGAGTGCGAAATGGAGTAACCGACATATTAAGCTACGCAGTAGCGTACATTTTTGAGGTTACTACACCAAGGTGTTTGAAAAAAATTATACATAACTACCCTGTTGACAGGACAAATAGAACTTTAAGCTGTGAATTATAATTAATAAATATCCGCAAAAACCTCATCATCATCTTTTAGCCTATATTTTTCCCTAAAATTCACACCTGATACAACTTCAACAATATTAAGAGGATGGTCTCCTCCTAATTTATTATTTTTCTCTGTTCTTATAATATAGCTTTCTTCATCACAAACTGTACATTTACAAACAAAGACTTTAAAATTGCCACCATATTCTTCTGGCTCTATTATATCCTTTTCATCTAAAATAACTTCATGTTCAAGTTCTATATTTAAAGTACCTAAAAACACATCTATTCCATATTTTTTCTTAAAAATATCTTTTGCCATCCCCATCCACATAGCCGCTTCTCCAAGCCCTGATTTCACTTTACCTCTATGTTTCATATTTATACTCCATATCCTCCATAAATTAGGATAATTTAATTTATCTAATTGCATTATATTTTATCATATCTCTATATGTTAATAATATCAGTATCTTACAAGAAACTGTTTATTATATTTTGTTTTATTCTAATTTTTTATATTTTATTTTAACTTGTGTATAGTTGACAAATCGTTGACATTGTCAACATTGCTATTATAATTAAAACCTTCTAATATTCCTCTTTTATAAACTTCATAGGAGTACTTGTTTAATAATCTTACAATTATTCTATATCGCAATTTGTCTTCTTTATAAAATATAGTTACTTTACATCCCATAAATACTTTCTCCCCAAATCATATTTTAGAGATATCTCTTATCTATATTTTACCATATTATGTAGAATATAATAACTCCACTTGCCGTTAGATATTTAATTATATTTATTTTAAGTCTTGAATTAAATTATCCATATACTCGCCTGCGGGATCTACTCTTTTTTCTATTTCTTCTTTTTTTCTATTTATGTAATGGTCCGCTTCTTTATATTTACCTTTATCTAAATAATTGCTTATTTCATTTAATATCTCTAATACCTCTACTTTATTCATATTACACCTACTTTGCATTTATATATAGCATTATAACACAAATACCTTAATTGTAAAGCAGTTATCTTTAATTTAACTCAAAACACGTGGAGTTACATTATTTGTTAGTTTCATTTACAATAGTTATAAAAGGCAGGTGTTAATATGATTCAAATAGAAGTAAAAGAATTATTAAAAAAACAAAAGAAAAGCAAATATTGGTTTATTAAGAATATGGAAGGAGGCTATCAATCGTTGTCACGAATGATGAATAATCAAACAAGTAGTATTCGCTTTGAAACGCTTGAAAAAATATGCAATCTTTTTGATTGTGAAATTGGAGATTTAATTAAAAGAAAAAAGGATTAAGGACTAGAGCATTCTAGTCCTATTTTTCCGTTTACAGCCTCGAGAAATTATATATATAACTATTTCTATTATACTGTAAATTATGTTAATTGATATAAAAAAGTATAAAAAACCAAAATTTGACATATATTAAATAATGTGCTATTATAATAGTACTTAAGAAATTCATATGATGTTATTATGAACGCCGAGACATGTGCCAGCATGTCTCATTTTTATATAGAAAAACAGGCAGGTGCCAGCCCGCCTGAAAAGATAAACTTTTTTAATCTTGGTTTTCATTATTGTTATTCATACCAAGTATTAATAACACAACTAAACGCCAGATTAATTCATATGATGTCATATATGTACCGCCTCCTTTCTACCTTAGTCGAAAGGCTTTTTTATTATATATCATTTGTCATATTTTGTCTAGCACTTTTTAAACTTATTAGTAAAGTTATACTATTTCAACTTGTATTGCGTCGATTTTTCTACCTTTGATTCCGGCATAACCATTTTCGTCATCATTCTTGTTATATCCAGTTACCCAAGGTAAGAAATCGTTATCTCCTAAAAGTCTTACTCTTACTCTAGCAGT
>JAAVZQ010000127.1 GCA_022791735.1 Clostridia bacterium | reverse complement strand
TCACATCATCAATAATTCCAACGTTTTTTATATGTAAAGTACTAATCATCTTTAAAACCTCCGTTTTACGAATTCATGTTTGTATTTTATATCAAAAAAATATATTTGTCAAGAACTTTTGGCAAATATATTTTCGTTTTTATTCTTTTCTACTGTCTGTAAGCTTATATCCAATTATTGGAATAGCTATTAACACAAGCAATAATGCTCTATATGTAAAAAAGTTATGCCTATATGAATGTGATTTTAAAACAATATACCACACAATTGGCATCAAAAGAATTAGCAAATATGGCAAAACTTTTTGAAAATTGCCCTTTATATTAATACTTGTCGTTTTGTTTTTAGCAAAATTTAACGAAATAAGATACAAAGCAAAAATTAATGCAATTATCAGATTATATCGTAAATACAATAAATTTCGGCATATAGCTTCAAAAGCTGAATAATAAAGCTCCTTATCTAATGATCTATACCCAAATTGCTCTAATGCTGTTTTAGTTAAACTAAAATCGCCATTAAAAATTATATCTGTAATTATCCATTTACTTGCCCAAGTGGCTACATATGCAATCCCCCATGTAATTGATGAAAATGCCACTATTTTTATTATCTCTTTAACACTCAATTCCCTTTCCTTTTGCACTTTTAAGAAATAAATCATAAGTGGAAGTCCGAAGTGAAATAATTGGAACAGTTAAAAAATCCATAAAACTTGAGGTAGCACCAATTATGAAAAACGCAATATATATATTCTTTATCTTTTCTCCTCTTAATGCTATCACAATACCTGCTATTATCGTAACCAAAAATATCGATGTGTTTTGCAAACTTAATCCAATATACAAATAATCCACCAAGAAAAGCCCGAATACCGAATAATAACTCCATATATCAAATCAATTTTCTTTGCTACAATTATTGTCAAAGTAGCACCTAACCCTATAAATATAAGTGTAAATAAAATCCTTATATTACCTATATTCATAAAGCATAAAAGTGGTCTTAGCCAAACCAAATACCCATGCCAATACCTTGCATATTCAAATGCTTCATCCGCTTCCCCATGAGCTATATCCATTAGCTCTCCTATCTGATTTAACGCAGGATATTTTGACGAAGATTTAAGTTCTCCTGCCATATCTTTATATTCGTCTTTTGTAACACCTGGAATATAATTTTTCCTTGCAAGCATAGCAGATGTAAATGGATGATTGTTATCTATTGAATATGCCGTATTTATCATCAATGCATCAGTAAAATTATCAAATAGAATTAGCACTCCAAATACAGGCACTTTCCATATATTTTCTTGACCATACATAATTTCCGCTGTTTCTTGTACATTTTTCTTCATCCATTCACTTGGTATAAGTGAAACCAAAGTCACTGATCCTATAAATATAGAAATAAGTATTATATATATTATCAGAAATTTTAATCCATCTTTAATATACTTTTTCATTTGTCTTCCCCTATTTTTATCTTAATATGCTATCTGCTAATTCATTTAACGCTACTCTTGTATCTTCTTTTACAGTAGACCTAATTGTAACTAATGGTTCTACTATGTTTATATCTTTCATCTGGCTTAACATCTCTTTCATGCATTTCCCTGCACTTGGAGCCCATGTTCCATTTTCTACAATTCCTATTTTACGATTTTGATAATTCTTTCCTATCAAATGATGTAAAAACTGTTCCATTGGAGTAAATACTCCAAAATTGTAGCTTGAAGCTGCAAGTACTATTTTATCATATTTAAATGCATCTTCTATTGCTTCTGCCATATCACATCTTGCAAGGTCCATAATAGATACCTTTTTCGCCCCTTTTTCCTCTAACATTTTTGCTAAATCCTTTGCCGCTTCTGCAGTATTTCCATGAATAGATGCATATGCTATAAATACTCCATCTTCCTCTGGCTTATAACTACTCCAAATATCATACTTTTCTATATAATAACCTAAATTCTCTTTCAATATAGGTCCATGGAGTGGACAAATCATTTTTATGTCTAAAGTTGCTGCTTTTTTAAGCAAAGCTTGTACTTGAGCTCCATATTTTCCGAACTATATTAAAATAATATCTTCTTGCCTCACATGCCCAATCTTCTTCTGTATCAAGTGTACCAAATTTGCCAAATCCATCTGCTGCAAATAGTATTTTATCAAGCATCTCATAAGTCACCATTACTTCTGGCCAATGTACCATAGGCGCCATAATAAACTTTAAAGTATGTTTTCCTATGTTTATTTCGTCACCTTCTTTTACAACTACCTTCCTTTCATCTATGTTTGGTATATTAAAGAATTGTGGCAAAAATGCAAATGTCTTTTCATTTCCAATTAGTTTCATTTCTGGATATTTTCTGGAAATCATTTCTATATTATATGCATGGTCCGGCTCTAAATGCGATATTACAAGATATTCTGGTTTTTCTCCCTGCAAAGCATTTTCTAAATTTTTTAACCACTCCTCAGTCTTTCTTTTATCAACTGTATCCATAATTGTTGTTTTTTCATCTTTTATTAGATATGAGTTATATGAGATACCGTTTGGAACAATATACTGACTTTCAAATAAATCAATGTCTTTATCGTCTGCTCCTATATATATTATATCTTTTGAAATAAATGTATCTTTCATAAAAATACGCTCCTTTTCCATAATATCTTTTATTATATAGATAAATAAAATAAAAAGCAAGTACTACTACCTGCTTTTTGGAGTTTTCTATATTATCTTTTAAAGGTCTCTACTGTACTGCAACATTTATCTACAAAACATATTATCTTAGCCTCTATAGTCTTTGGAAACTTTGTAATAGTCAAAGGCCACATGTGCGACTCTATAATCATTTTTTCTTCATCATTTATATCATAAAATTTCTGTGCATTCTCACTTGCAATTTTAGGATGTCTAAATCCGTGTAATCTTTGTCTACCCTCTGTTTGATGCCAATCATACAAAAAGAAATCATGGAACATTGCACTTACTGTCAAAATCTCATAATTTATTGTAGCTCCAAGTTTTCTCTCTAAAAATTTTGCAAATAAAAAACTTTTATATGCAACATTCCTTGAATGCGTATATACAGTCGTACTACCATGTTGTATATACTTTTGAAGCATTGCCCTTATTCTTACATGATGTTTTATTTTAAGTAAATATAGTATAAATTCCCTTTTTTCTGAAATCCTACTCAATTTATTTTCTTTTACTCTAACAATCATATTCATTTTCCTTTTTTCTATTGTATATCTTTATTATACGATAAATTTTCGAAAATGCCAATAGATTTTTTATTAAAATTTTATTAACTTTATTTCTCTATAATAATTGTTACAGGACCATCATTTAAAAGCTCAACCGCCATATCTGCTCCAAATTCTCCGCTTTGTACATTTATTCCATTCTTTTTACATTCCTCTTTAAAATATTCATAAAGCTCATTTGCAAGCTCTGGTTTTCCCGCATTTGTAAAACTTGGTCTATTTCCGTGAAGATGTGTCTGCATATAGTGTAAACTGTGAAACCACAAGTATCTCCCCACCTATGTCTTTTACAGATAAATTCATCTTATCATTTTCATCTTTGAATATTCTAAGATTTAATATCTTTTTAACTAAAAAATCTGCTTGCTCTTTTGTATCTTCATGAGTTACACCAAGAAGCACTAAAAGCCCCTCTTTTATTTCTCCTACAACACTATTTTCAACTGTAACTTTAGCTTTTTTTACTCTTTGAATTACTACTTTCATTTTTTGCTCCTTTAATTTTTGTTTTTACCTTATCATTTATAAATACATTGATTGTCCTTTTTATTTTATCTGTACGTTTTATTTGTTCTTGCATATAATCATTTATATGCTTTTCTATTGATTTAACATTGTTTCCAATCGCAAATACAAATGAATACTTCTCTTTATTTTTTGTTGCATACTCTGCTATACTAGATTTTAGCTCTTCATATCTAATAATCAATCCTTTTTCTCTTGCAAATTTACGTATTTTAACAATTAAGTTTGTACTATACACTGTATCTATTACAATTATTCCAAAGAAAAAACCTATAAAGAAACTAAATGCAAGGTTATTCTCAAGCCATGAAAGAGAGTCCAATATATATGGGCTTACTAGATAATAATATATTGCACCTAGCACTCCCCAAAGTAACATGTATAATGGGCAAATTAATCCATCTATATTTCCAAAATTATGTGAATAATCCCATAATTTTACTCCCATACCTTTTATAAATATTAAACCTGCTATATATTCTATTGCTGTTACAGTAAACATCATTATAAGTATTACAAGTATTCCATTTAAGTTAATTTGTGAAAGCAAGTAAAATACACATAATCCAAAGCCATACAAAGGTAGATATGGTCCTACTAAAAATCCTGGGTTTATCCATTCTCCTTTTGATATAATCCTTCTAAAAAACAACTCTAATCCCCAGCCTATAACACTTCCTATGAAAAATAAAAATGCTAGTGTTAAAAATACGTTCATGGGCTTGCACTCCCTTTTGAATAAATATGTACTATTTTAGCATAAATGAGAAAAAAAGACAAGCCCATATGATTTCAACCAATATCCTTGAAATCACATGCGCTATACTTTTATCAATTACCTAAATGGTATTGTTCTATATTTAATCCATGCTCTGTACAATAATAGTGTGGTCCATTTGCTCCTTCATGTCCACAATTGTTATTTTCTATTGTATATCCATTTCCTGAACATGCCACATGCATTATTTTTCCTGTACCTTTACATGTAGTACACTCATTTGAGCCGTTTGTACATTCTCCACAAGTTACTGTTTTGCTAACTTTGCCAGTGCCTGAACATGTTGTACATTGCACTTTGTTATTAGCATGGAGTTTTTGTGCATACTCCTGTCCACACTGCTCATTACAAATATGTATCTCGTCTTTACGATAAGTAAAACTACAATTAGAACAGTCAACCGTTAATGACTTATTATTCGACGCCATACGTCCACATCCATTCTTACAGTAAGTACTAGAACCCAGATCTTGATGCACAGGATTTATATTAATATTTAAATTGCCACTACATCCAATTTCTCCATCTCCGATTACATGTTCCACAAGTGTCAAGTACTTCTATCTTACCATCTCCTCCACAATTATCACAGCTTATCTTTCCACTTGTGCATCCTGCTACTGTACATGTTACTTTTCCTGTTTGAGAACACTCTGTACATGGTATTTGTCTTCCTACTGTTCCTTCACAACGTTCTCCTCTACAATATGTAGTTGTACTTCCTTCTAATGATGTTGCTTCTGTCTCTCCATTACTTACTACTACTTTATATCTATATGTAGTATTATTGTCAAGTCCTGTCTTTGTTAGTGTCACTGGCTCTCCTTGCTTTGCTTTAACTGTTACCACTTCTCTAGAAGCTGTTTCTAACTGTAAAGTATAAGTTAGCTCTGCATTTTCATTTTCATCTTTTGCTACTGCTGTCACAGTTATACTATCATTTGTATTCTCTACTGCTTTTCCTACCAATGCTTTTGTAAATTTTAGCTTTCCGTTTGCACTTGTTCCATAATCTTTTTCTGTTGTTGTATTTCCTCCTATGTTGTAAGTTTCTAGCCTCTTAACTATGTCTTGCAAATTTCCATCTAATTCATCAAATGTGACTTTCTCCTGTTCTTGTGCATCTGCATAGTTTACTGCTCCATTCACTGCTGTTTCTATTATTCCACTATTAAATGCTGCATTTATTG
>JAAVZQ010000184.1 GCA_022791735.1 Clostridia bacterium | reverse complement strand
CCATGCACCACATGCAAAAGAAGAAAAAGAACAAGACTTGTCAAAAGCACCAAATGGAATAATAGGGTTTGAAACTGCACTTGCAGCAACAATTACAGCATTAGTTGATAAAGGACATTTAACTTATCTAGACATGGTAAGATTGATGTCTTATGCTCCAGCTAAATTGTTAGGTTTAGATAAGGGTGAGATAAAAGTTGGAAAAGTAGCAGATATTTGTGTGTTTGATCCAAATAAAGAGTATGTATATACAGAAGATATGATAGTATCTAAGTCAAAGAATACGCCTTTTATTGGAAAGAAACTGAAAGGGCAAGTTAAATATACAATAGTGAATGGAGAGGTAAAGTTTAAACAATAATCATTACAATTTACAGCTTTAAAGTATCGTCTGTCCTGCAAGATGGGTAATTATTAATAGAATTACCCTGCGCAGACCTTAAGTTATACTAGCTGTAAATTGCAATAATAATGAGAAAGGAGCAAAATAAAAATGAAAAATGCAATGGACAATCTAATCGAAAAGATAAAAGAGAAGAATAACCCGACTGTTATTGGGCTAGATCCAAGATATGATATGATACCAGATTGTATAAAAAATAAATATAAAGCAGACTTAGAGGGAGCAGGAAAGGCTATAATAGAGTTTAATAAGGCATTAATTGATGAGACTTTTGATATTATTCCAGCAGTAAAACCACAAATTGCTTTTTATGAAATGTTTGGAGTATCAGGAATTAAAGCTTTTGAAGAAACTTGTAAGTATGCAAAAGAAAAAGGCATGATAGTTATTCGGAGATATGAAAAGAGGAGATATAGGAACAACAGCAGAAGCTTATTCAAATGCAGCAATAGGCAGAACAACAATAGGAGAGGAATTTCATAGTATATTTGATATGGATTTTGTAACTGTAAATCCATACCTTGGTACAGATGGAATAAAACCTTTTGTAGAAGACTGTAAACGTTACGGGAAAGGGATATTTGTACTTGTTAAGACTTCAAATAAGTCATCTGGAGAATTACAAGATTTAGAACTAAAAGATGGAGAAAAATTATATGAAAAGGTAGCTAAACTTGTTAATGAATGGGGAAGCGATGTAATTCGGAGAAAATGGATATAGTAGTATATCAGCAGTTGTTGGAGCAACCTATCCAAAGCAACTAGAGGAACTTAGAAAAATTATGCCAAATTCATATTTCTTAATTCCAGGATATGGTGCACAAGGTGGAAAAGCAGAAGATATTGCACTTGGATTTGATGAAAAAGGACTTCGGAGGAATTGTAAATGCATCAAGAAGTCTAATTTGTGCATATAAATCTGAAATGTGGAAAGACAAGTT
>JAAVZQ010000126.1 GCA_022791735.1 Clostridia bacterium | reverse complement strand
TTTTCTTGGAATTATTAATAACTACCCGTGGCAGGACAAACGATATTAGAACTATGAATTATAATAATTTACCCTTCCAAAGAGGCTACATATGGTAAATTCCTATAATTATTATCTATATCAAATCCAAATCCTACTATATATTTATTTGGTACTTCAAATCCTAAATAATCTATTGGAACTTCTACTTCTCTTCTTTCTGGTTTACTTGCTAATGTACATACTTTTAATGTTCTAGGATTTTTTGACCTTAAATGTTCTAAAAGATATTTCATACTTCTTCCTGTATCAATGATATCCTCTACTATAAGTACATCCTTTCCTTCAATTGAATCTCTTAAGTCTGTTCTTAAAGTAACCTCACCTGTTGTATCTGTTCCTGCATAACTAGATATTGTTATAAATTCATATTTTAATTTTGTTTTCATTTTTAGTGTTAGTTCTACTGTGAAAAATACTGCTCCTCTCATTACGCATATAATTGTTATCTCTTTTCCTTCATAGTCTTTATCAATCTGCTCTGCAAGTTCTGCTATTCTTTTGTCTAGTTCTTCTTTACTTATTAATTCTTTAAAATTTGAGTACATTTTATTAGTTCCTTTCTTTTTAATAAAATACTATTTTTATTATACTCTCTTTTGAGAAATTTTGCAATAAGAAAAGTGGCTTCGCCACATGTGCATTTTGCTTCGCAAATATGCACAGCCCAAGGTAACTTAACCTTTTTGAATAGGAAATCTAAAGATTTTTCCTATTCAATAAAAAACCTCAAGGTTAAGCAAACTCACGTTACCTTGAGGTTTTTTGATAAATTTCATAAAGCATCTTTGAAATTACTCTGAACTATATTTTAATTTTACTATTTACCTAAATGGTATTGTTCTATATTTAATCCATGTTCTGTACAATAATAGTGTGGTCCATTTGCACCTTCATGCCCGCAATTGTTATTTTCTATTGTATAGCCATTTCCTGAACATGTTGTATGCATTACTTTTCCTGTTCCTTTACATGTAACACAGTCATTTGAGCCATTTGTACATTCTCCACAAGCTACTGTTCTGCTAACTTTGCCAGTACCTGAACATGTTGTACACTGTACTTTGTTATTGGCTTTATCATGTTCTCTTTTAACTAGTATATTTTTACAAGCATCACTACAAGTACGATTTAGTAAATCCTTTGGTACCCAACCACACTCTATACACTCAGCTACAATAGTAGTACCATTCCAGTAAGCACTATTTCCACAAATATCACAGTTTCCACCAGCTATTACTCCACGTGATACCACTTTATCAAAAGAAATATTTCCATAAAATAACTATTTATTTTTCTAAATGCAATTTCTGCAACTATTTTCATAACATTGCTATTTTCTTATTTACAAAATTTTTTGCTTATGTTATAATTTCAAATATATAATAGGAAGGATTGTGATTTTATTTATGAATCAGATTTTATATAATGCAAGTGGAAAAACTTCTGGTCCTCTACCAATTGATAAGCTAGTTAAATTTTTTGCAATTTGTATGATTGTTTTTGGTCTAATTCTTTTTGGTGAAGGTACATATAACTTATTTGCAGTTCACTCTGATGATGACATTATAGTTGATAATACTGCACCAAATATTGCATTTTCTAAAGACCGGAAATATTGCGACTATTTCTGTTACTCACAATAAAGGAATTGCTAGAATTAAATATTATTGGAATGATGACGAATCTAATGCAAAGATTACTAGAGGCGACTCTAAATCTGAGGTTCTTATAAATAATCTTAGTATCCCATCTGGAATAAATACTTTACATGTTGAGGCAACTGATGATAACGGAAGAAGTGCTGAAAATTCTTACGAATATTCTTACGATGGAATTGCAATTGATTTTCCTTCTGTTATAAATTATTCTGATTTAAAAATCGTCGCATCTGATGTTACAGGTATGGCTTATATGAAATATAGATGGAATAATGATGAAGAAGTTACAGTTTATCCTGATGAGGAAGGTGCTATTTCTATTGAGCATCAATCTGAAATACCTTCTGGTTTAAATACTCTTTATGTTACTGCTGTAAATACTTCTAATATTACATTAACTAAAAAACAAGAAATTAAAGGAAATAAAAGGCCTGAGATAGATTGGTACATTGTTGGTACTGTGCTTCATGTTACTGTTCGTGATGAAGAAGGTATTGCAACAATTACTCAACAAGTTAATGCTGGTGAAGTTAAGACTTATGAAGCAAACGGTCAGAAAGAGTTTAGCTATACTTATGATGTAGGTGAAGAGCGTATCCTTGTTTCAATTACTGCAACTGATGTTGAAGGAATTGAGAGAACTAGAAAGGGTAAAAATTATTAATAATTGGAGTTCAAATATATGGTACAAGAGATATTTATTGTCGAAGATGAGGCTGATATAATAAGTAACTTAAAACCTAAGTTTAAAAGTGAAAAAGATTTTCTTTTACACTCTATGAATTACCGGCAAGTTAAGTGAACATTTACTTGATAACCCTTCTTTAATAATTATAAATGAAGATAATTTGATTGAGCATGATGTTTTAGAAGTTTGCACACTTATCAGAGATGATGAAGATAATAGTGCAACCCCTATTATGGTTATTTCATCTAATGCTTCTTTACAACACGAAATGGAATTATTAAAACAAGATATTGAGTTTTTTATAAAAAAGCCTATTAACATTGATGTTTTATATTATACAATTAAAAATATTGTTCATTTACTTACTGTAAATCGTGGAATAAGCCCTCTTACCAAGCTTCCAGGTAATATTCCAATTCAAGCAGAACTTAAAAAGCGTTTACTTAAAAAGAAAGATTTTGCAGTTTTGTATTTTGACTTAGATAATTTTAAAGCTTATAATGATACTTATGGTTTTCTTGGTGGAGATGAAGTTATAAAACAAACTGCAAAGATTATTGTTCAAAATATAAATGAGAATGGTGCTATACACAATTTCGTTGGTCATATTGGTGGAGATGATTTTGTCGCTCTTGTTGATAATCCTGATTATGAAAGTATATGTCAAAAGATTATTCTCGAGTTTGATAAAAAAATATTAGATTATTTTTCTGATGAAGATATTGAAAGAGGCTATTTAGAAGTTCCAAATCGTAAAGGTGTAATTGAGGAATTTCCACTTATTTCAATTTCTGTTGGCATTGTAGAGGTCTCAAAAGGTAGATTTCACAATATTTTAGAAATTGGTGAGGTTGGAGCTCAAGTAAAACATTTGGCAAAAGTTACACCTCGGTAGTGCGTATGCGATTAATAGAAGGCATCCGCATGATTGTTAGATTAGTATTATAGTAAAAGAATTACAATTCATAATTTCAAATATTGTTTGTCCTGC
>JAAVZQ010000138.1 GCA_022791735.1 Clostridia bacterium | reverse complement strand
TATTTCACATTCAAAACGTATAAATCCTTTTATATCTTCCAAATATTTGTATATTTCAAATTCAGTAGCTTTCATTTTCTTTATATCGTGTTTTTTAAATTCTAGTAGCTTATTATATATTTTAAGCGTTGTTGTTGCTCCTGTGAGGTAAATGCTCTCATCTTGATATACTTTTATATTCCTTCTGGGGTAATTGCACATACTCAAATTATTTATATAATTTCTTACATTATCATTACTGGATAAATCAAAGCATATTGCAATGTCAATACGTTGTAAGAACCAATGGTGAATATCTGGAAGTTTAATATTATAAGCATTATTTACAAATTCTATTAATTCTTTACATATACTAACTAAATTATAATATCCATTATGCGAATTATATCCACATACTAATTTGTGATAGCTACCGTTCAATTTCTATGTAGTATTGGTTTACAAATTTGTACTTAACGCCTTCTCCAACTCTTACAGATAAGGAAGAAGAAAAAGAACCTTCAAGGTGGTCATTTACTATTTCATAAAATATCTCTTTTGTACTTTTCTTATAGCTTGTCTTTATAATACTATTATTAGAAATCTTTTCGTATGTATCTTTATTTATCATTGATACGATTTTTATTGTATCTATCATAATAAACCTACCTTTATAAAAAAGTATTCCCATATATGGGACATTCGTCGGGTGTTACTAAGTACCCGACTTAAACTTTAAAAGTAAATTGTCTATCTGTTCAATTTTATTTTTTATATCTGCATTCTTTATTGGCATAATTTTAAATGTTTCTTTTGTAGTTAATAAGCAACCTCTTATTAACTTTAAATCCTCTTGCGAAGGTTCGCCTATAAAAAATATTTCTTCTTTCTCTTTCATAACTTTATATGCTCCTTTCATTCCTATTTATAAATTCTGCTTTTTTCATATTTTCAACTACTTTATAACTATCATACAAGTCACGTATATAGTTACTTTGAATAAATGAACGTCGCCATTTTTTATGTAGTCTAAACTTTTTCTCCGGACTTGGGTTATCAACAATACTGTTATAATCTTCTGCATCATAACATTTTAATCTTGTCCAACGACCGCATAAATGTTTTGCATTCTATAACATCAAAACACTGTTCACGTATCTGTTTTACTACTCTTGTATATACTTGACTAGACAAATATATTTTTATACGTTGCTTTCTTTGTTGTGTTATAACTGATAGTAAGCCTTCTGGAAAGTCTTTCCACTTTGTATTGTCGTATTCATTCTGTATTTCATCTATAACAAATACAACTCCGTCTGTGCCGTTTCTCGTTTCTAGCAATTGTCGCCAGTCAACAAGTGGTATATTTTGGTATCTATAATGTATATTTGTACATATAATACAGTTAGGATATGCCTGACGTATTCTCTCTAGCTCTTCTACTATACCTATTGTTTTTCCACTGCCTTGACGTCCGCAAAATATAGTAACTCCAAATAAATTAAATTGACGCCCATTAATTAGTAACATCAAAAAATCGTACAACTTCCAACGAATAAAATCTAATAACTTAAAAAGAAATCTCAATATTGGTAATTCTACCTTTGGTACATTCCTTCGTTCCAAAAAATTTGCTATTTTTAGCAATTTGTATTGTACTCTTAACCTTTTAAAATTTGCATATACTTCTATAAATTCGTTTAATGGTAAATCTGGAAACACATTATTTCTCAAATGTCTATAATATTTATTAAAAATCATATTCTTCTTCATATATATAAACTCCTAACCCATATTTAAAAATGGTATTAACCTAAGTATAAAATTAACGATAGACCAAATTAAATGTAATGTTATCCAAAAAACAATATTTCCTATAACTATTATCCATGTGTCAAGTGGAAAAAATTGCATTGCCTTAATTATCATATCTAATGTATTAACTATACTATTAGGAATATATTCTAAGACTGGAAGCATTGCTATAAAAGCTTTCCCGAATAGTAATAGTGGTGTACATATCATTTCAATTATCATTACTTTTTACCCCCTCTAGGACGTTCCATTCCCATTGCTGTTGCTCCGTCTGCAATGTTAATACCACGTAAGAATTTTGTTATTTGATTTATATTATAGATAATCATAAAAATAAATGTAAATCCTCGTACCCAACCATACCAAGTATCTTTATATTTTGTTATTCTTCCAAAATCTATAAATTTTTCCTTTTTAATAACCAAATTATCTGCTATTTTATACTCTGGCAAATCTACACTTAGTGTTTCGCCACTTGTTACATTCTTTATATCCTCAAATAAATTAACATAGTCTTGATATGGTATTTTTTGTGATATTCTTGTTTTTATATCTTCTATATTATCGCTAAAAAAGTTGTCACTAGGTACAAATAGCCATTTTAATAAATCTCTTAGTAAATTAATTATAGTTTGTGGTATTCCTTTTATAGTATCCCAAATATTTCCAAGCCAACCCCATAAAGTTTGAAAAAACGAACCAATTCCATTTATAATATTACCGGGTAATTCCCAGAGGAACTTTCCTATATCTCCAAGAGCATTTATAATAGTTTCAAAGAAACTTGATAGTCCGCCCGTATTATAGAATTTGCTATGTTGCTCGCGAGATTACCGATTTTATTAGCAATATCACAAATAGTATTCCAAATATTACTAAGCCAGTTGGAACTATCATTTGTGTCACCTTGCTCACTATCTCCGTTATCTGTTCCACCTTGACTATTTCCCCCACTACCACTTTCGTCAGTAGTAGGGGTAAGGCTTTTTTTGTTGCTATGACTTTTTCGCAATTTGTTCCATAAACATCTGATGAAGAATATATAACATTATTAACATTGTAATCATTAATAGAACATTCTATATTGTCCGTATGTATCTTATCTTTACTTAAAGAAATAGGCAAAACAAAATTATTATCTCCATTTTCATTAAATGTGTAATAGTAATAATAATTTTGCCCCCAGTCACTTCTTGAACGCAAAAATCTTCTACTACCGACAAATGGTGCTTCTTCATTAATATAAAATTTGTTATTTGGAGCTAATGTATAATAAATACGCACTTTATTTTGATAAAAATTATTTATGACTACATAATCATAACCTTCAAGTAATACTGTAAGTTGTGCTTGATTTTTTTCTACCCATGTATTAAATGCTTCAACACTTGCTCCATATGAAGTATTTGTAAACATTAATATAATTAGTATCAATAATGCAATAATGAATATAAATTTATTTTTTATTTTCATATAAGTATAAGTTCCTTTCTACTATTTTTAAAGCCCAGAAGCGACATCAAATGTCGCTTCTTTGGGCATATTTACAAATACTAGAAGAATTTGTAAATAATTCTAGGTATCAATGAAACAGCTATCATAATTCCCATAATAGTTAAACCTATTGGCAATAACACACCTAAGTTTGACGTTATTGTACTTATTAGTCCGTCAAACATTCCAGCAGTTAAAGTTAAAGTTTTTACAGCATCCATATTTCCTTCCTTTCCCTAAATACTTGGGGTATAGAACCCCAAGTGCTTAGTTTTGTCTTTTGTGTATTTATTACAGTTTTTTAATAGAAAAATCTACTAAAAAACCAGTAACCAAAATAAATTATACATAATACTACAATTCCATAAATAAATAATTGTATAAATGTATTTATGCTTGTTAATTGAATTA
>JAAVZQ010000125.1 GCA_022791735.1 Clostridia bacterium | reverse complement strand
TTCTGCTATAAATTTAGGGACTGAAATAGATTTTATAAATCTAAATGGATGGCTAGAGAAAAAATATAAATCAAATCAAGAAGCGAAAAGCATAGTACTTGGGACATCTGTTGCAGGAATTGTGTATAGAGATAGGATTAAAGTACTTACTTTTTAATTGGAAAAATAATTAGCATATTGCGTTGTTGCTCGGCAAATTTCCCATCAACGTACTTGTATACGCCTTAGGGAATATTTGCCTCACACGCCTAGCACTATACTAATTCTTTTTCCAATTTATAAAAAAGAGAGAGGAGTGGTTAGATGATAGCAGATATTATTATAATTGCGATAATGGGACTTTGTGTGTTTTTTGGATATTCAAGGGGACTGATTAAAGTAGGTGTTAGAATTCTTAGCTTTGTTATATCACTAGTTATTGCACTCGTTTTGTATACCCCAATTTCAAACTATATTATTGAAAACACAGATATTGTATCAAATTTACAAAACACTATAAATTCAAAAATGAGTGGTACAGAAGAAAAAGAAGAAGTAAACGAAATAGAAAAAGAGAACACAAATATAGCAGATATGATGGGAAAATATGTAGAAGATTATACAGATAATATAAAAAATACAGCAACAGGAGCGATTTCAGAACAAGTTGCGATTGCAGCCATAAGAATTGGGACATGGATAGGGCTATTTTTAGTAACTAAAATAGGATTAATATTTATAAGCTTTTTATCAGATGCAATTGCAGAAATACCTGTAATAAAGCAGTTTAACAAGGCTCGGCGGAACGATTTATGGAATACTTGAGGGATTTGTGATAATATATGCGTTACTTGCAGTGTTAAGCATGGTGTCTCCGATGATAGGCGAAAACCCTGTAAATAGAGAAATAGATAAGTCATATATCTGCAAAACAATGTATGAACATAATTTGATACTAAAAGTAATATTGTAAAAAGTGGTAGTTACATTAACAATACATAGAGCGGATATTTAGAAAAAACAAATATAAAATACCAAGCAAGGATAAAACATATCCAAGCTTGGTATTTTCATATCATGGCTTTTTCGTTTTCGTCAGGTTTTTAATTTTTTTGCCTAAAGTGTTGACATAATATGAAAATCGTTGTACACTAATACATAATTAAAATTGAATTTTACTTCCACTTTCTCTTGCTTCTTGCTTTTTTAGATTTTGCCTTTTTTTCTTTCTTACCAAATATCAAGAAAAATAATGCAAGGAGTATCACTAAAACTGCAACTACTTTTAGTAGCAATCTTAAAGAACTATTAGATGAAGAGGTGTCTTGGGTATTTTCAATATTAAAAGACAAAAAATCTGATGCTTTATCAAAAATACTAGTGTTTTCGTTATTTTCCTCTTGCAAGTTCTTATAATATGTTGTATAATTATCAAAAGCAAAATCAAATAAAGTTTTACAATCTATGAATTTACTTCTTAACCCGTTTTCTAGGGTATGACCTTTCAAACAAACTACAATAAATTCTACACCATCTTTTTTTGCGGTTGCAACAACACAATCACCAGCAGGATCAGTAAAACCAGTTTTCATACCAGTTGCATATCTGTAATAATAATTGGGTTCACTATTTTCTATAAGCAAGTTTGAATTTTTAAAAGTTCTATCTTCCATAGGGTGTATATCAGTTCTTGGAATTGTATAGCTTCCAGTCTTAACAATGTTCATAAACTTTTCGTTGTTTGATGCATATTTTGCAAGAAGTGCTAAATCGTAAGCTGTTGTATACAAGTTTTTGTCATGTATACCACTTGGGTTAGTAAAATGGGAGTTTTTAAGTCCAATTTCAGCAGCTTTTTTATTCATGAGGTCAGCAAAAGCAGGTATGGAACCAGCTGTATGCTCTGCAAGCAAATTTGCGACATCATTTGCAGAAGGGATAAGCAGGATGTATAGTAATTCTTGAACACGCAAACTTTCGCCGGGCCTTAAGCCCAGAAATAGTATAGTCTTTTGGAACTGAAGCTAATGCAGTAGGAGACATTGTTACAACCTCATTTAAATAGCACTTTTCCAAAACTATAATTGCAGTCAAGATTTTTGTAGTACTTGCTGGATACATTTTTTGATAACCATTTTTTTCAAATAGCACATCTCCAGTATTTTTCTCCATAAGTAAGATAGAGTTTGAGTAAAGTGTTAATTCAGAAAAGTTTGCCTCAGGCTTTACATTTTCTGCAAAAACAGCAGTAGGAGATAAAACTAATAATATTAATATTAAACAAATTATATATCTAAAACGCTTTTTCATAATAATTTAATATATCATAGATTGTATTTAATTTTCAATATTTTGCATAAAAAATTAAGTTAAAATTTACAGCTTATCGTTACAATTCACAGCCACAATTATCGTTTGTCCTGTCACGGGTAGTTATTAATAATTTCAAGAAAACCTCACCACTACAAGAAAATGTAATGAGTAAAACTCAAACATTTTCTAAAGTGTAGGAGTCTTCTTGAGAATTATTAATAGAACTACCCTACGCGGACTTAAGCTTATTTAACTGTGAATTGTAACAGCTTATCGGCTGCATTGCCATAGATATAACTGCTCTGCACGGACTTTAAGCTATATTAGCTGTAAATTATAACAATATAAAAAAGAAAGGTGATTTATAATGAAAATGTTAAGCCAAAAGCAAAAAATAATAGTTGCTATTCGGAGCAATAGTAGCTGTAATACTATTAGTGTTTTATTATATTAATAGTACAAAAGACCTTTATATTGATAATGAATTTTCAGAAGAGGAAAATGTAACAAACGAAGTAGATAGTGTAGACAAAAATAAAATAGTATTGCATATTACAGGAGCTGTAACAAACGAAGGCATAGTCGAAGTAAACGAAAATGCAAGGATAAACGATGTAATAGAAGCGGCAGGAGGGTTGAGAGAAGATGCTGATATAAGTGAAGTGAACCTAGCATATCCAGTAGAAGATGGACAAAAAATTTATATTCCATG
>JAAVZQ010000156.1 GCA_022791735.1 Clostridia bacterium | reverse complement strand
TAAAGCTGTGAATAGTAATATAATTCTAGCCTTATCAATATATTTTTTTGTAAAAGCATTGAATTTTTTTGCTATTTGTGATATTATATCAATAAATGTTTTTATTGTAAAGAAGAATATTGTAAGAATGGAGGTTTTTATATGGATAACGTCTTAGCTATAATAGGCGAATATAATCCTTTTCATAATGGACATCTTTATCATGTAAATGAAGCTAAAAAATTATTTCATGCAAACTACACAATCGCTTTAATTACTGGTAACTTTGTTCAAAGAGGCAGTAGCTCTATAGTTGACAAATGGACAAAAGCAAAAATGGCACTGCTTAATGGCTTTGACCTTGTACTAGAACTTCCTTGTATATATAGCATATCTAGCGCAGAAAACTTTGCTACCCGGAGCAATAAAAACACTTAACTCATTAAAAATAGTAGATGCAGTATCTTTTGGTTGTGAAGCAGATGATATATCTGTCTTACAAGAATTCGCAGATATCTTATGTGACCAACCAGATGAATTTAAGTCATTGCTTGCACATGAACTATCAAAAGGGATTTCTTTCCCAAAAGCAAGAGAAAATGCACTTTTAATGTATCTAAATAATATTAGAAAATCAGCAAATGTTTTATCAGCACCAAATAATATTTTAGCAATAGAATATCTAAAAGCACTTAAGACAACTGGTTCTTCTATGACACCTATAGGAATAAAAAGAGTTGGTCCTGAATATCATAGTGAAAATATTATGGGAACATTTGCTAGTGGTACTGCAATTAGAAAATTTGCTATTGATAGAAACTTTTATGATATAGATAAAACAATGCCTAAAGTTTGCTATGACATTCTAGAGGATGCCATAAAAAAAGGTCATTATATAAAAGGCTTAGAATGTTATGAAAAAGAGATAATGTTTGTACTTAGAAACATGACAGTTGCACAGATTGCAAACCTACCCGATGTAAGTGAAGGTTTGGAAAACGCCATAAAAAATGCTGCAAATACATGCAACTCATTATCTACTTTAATAGAAATGGTAAAATCAAAAAGATATACACAAACTAGAATTCAAAGAATATTATTATACGCACTTTTAGGATTTACCAAAGAAGATATGGAAACCTCAAAGAAAATTGATCCATATATTAGGGTTTTAGGTTGCAATTCTAAAGGAAAAGAAATGCTATCTGAAATGTACGCATTAAATAAAAAACTTCCAATAGTGACTTCTGTAAAAGAATTTACAACCACATGTAGAAACAAAAAACTATTAATGATGCTTGAGAAAGACATACAAGCAACAAATATATATACACTTGGTTATGAAGCAGATTCTTATTCAAACTTAGATTATACAACAAAAATGATTACATATTAAAATAGAGGGTGCTCTTTAAAATAAGCTCCCTCTATTTTTATTTACTCTCCATCATCTACAAAGTCAAATTCATCTTTAAATTTCTCTTTGAACATTTCAAATACTTTATTAAGTACTTCTTCATCTTCAACACTTACATAAGATTCTTCTTCGTCTGAATCAGTATCCTCTACTTGTAAAATCACTACCTCTCCTGGTTCTTCCTCTTCAGAATCTGTTGGTAATAATATTACATATTCCTCTCCATCTAATTCTACTAAATCTAAAAACTCAAAATTAACTTCATTTCCATCTTCATCATTTAATACAATTACATTGTCTAAT
>JAAVZQ010000183.1 GCA_022791735.1 Clostridia bacterium | reverse complement strand
TTTCAACTTAAAATTTTATGAAGAGAGCAAAAAAATAGACATACTGCTATATTAGCACTATGCCTAGTCTATTTTTCTATATATTAGCTACCTGTAACCATGTTCATATTTATTTTAACATCTTTGTTATCTGCTGAAAATGCAAAACGCACGTCACTTCCGCCTTTTAAGCTTAAATATATATTTTTAAATTCATATGTTAATCCATCTGTTTCAAAAGTATATGTATGAGTTTTACCAGTATTTGTAACATATACACTTAATGTAACTCTTTCACTTCTTCCATTATCTGCAGTTGCCATAAGTCTAATTGTTAAAAATGTACCATCAAATCCTCTAGCTACACTTGTTCCACCTGTAAATGAAAATCCCATTTCATAATATGATAGTGTTGATGCAGTAGATGCTTTTACCGGATTTACCATTGATATTGTAGAAACTGCAAGTAATGCTATTAGCATACAAGCTAAAATTTTAGAATAAATTTTTTTCATTTTTATTCCTCCTTAAAATTATAATCTTTATTAAGATTACCATCTTATGTAAGCTATTCGACATAAAAACAAATTTTAACTAAAAAACAAAATGTTTAAATTTCATCCGTTACTTGTTTCTGCAATACTTCCAAGTATTTTTTCTATATTTTCAAGTTCTGATTTTAGAATTTGGTAAAGGCTTGTCTCTACTTTACCCTCACTATTATTTTCATATTTAACAATTTCTTCTCTTATATCTAATAATTCATATCTATTACTATTTTTTTTGCTTTCATCATAACAATATACTGGTATGTAGTTTATACTATCTATTGTTATTTTTCCATTTTCTACATTTTTTCTAATATTCATATCTAGTATTACAGTACTCTTTGTATGCTCAATAGTTTGTCCTGATATGAAATTTCCTAATGCATATACTACAAATACTTCTTTTTCTGTACCATCTTCTAAAGCAATTTTCCTTTTTTCCATTGGCTCTATTACATGAGCATGATTTCCTATTATTATATCTACACCATTTTGGAATAAATAGTCTGCAAGCTCTTCTTGCTTTTTGTTTTGTTTTTGTTTATATTCATCTCCCCAATGCATACTTGCACAAATTATATCTACATTTTGCTCTTTAGCAAGATTTATTTGCTTTAATATAAGGTCTTTATCTATCAAATTTACTGAATATTCTTTTCCTGCTGGAACTGGTATACCATTTGTTCCATAAGTATAAGAAAGGAATGCTATTTTTATTCCATTTACATCTTTTACTAAAACCTTATTTTGCTCTTCTTCACTTCTTGCAGTTCCCATATGGTCTATTCCTATTTCATCTAGTTTATCTAAAGTACTTACTATACCTGTATATCCCTTATCTAGACTATGATTATTTGCTGTTGAAA